>NZ_PNCO02000009.1 GCF_005886105.2 Pseudoalteromonas galatheae | reverse complement strand
ACTTCTCAGAGTTAAAAACTCTCAGTTACTTGAACCTGAGTAAGAGTGTTTATCTATAAGAAGGAGTAGTAAAGTGGTGGAGCTAAGCAGGATCGAACTGCTGACCTCCTGCGTGCAAGGCAGGCGCTCTCCCAGCTGAGCTATAGCCCCACATTACTAGGATAACATTGTTTGTTTTTTACCTATCTTTGCTTTCAGGCAAGGATTTTTGTGACGAACGTTTAGTTTGCTAAACGAGTCGCAAAAAGACGCAGCATCAAAGCAAAGTGGTGGGTCTGAGTAGACTTGAACTACCGACCTCACGCTTATCAGGCGTGCGCTCTAACCAGCTGAGCTACAGACCCAAACAATGTTTGTGTTCTCTAATTCTAAT
>NZ_PNCO02000008.1 GCF_005886105.2 Pseudoalteromonas galatheae | reverse complement strand
GGCTCCTACTGCTTGTACGTACACGGTTTCAGGTTCTATTTCACTCCCCTCACAGGGGTTCTTTTCGCCTTTCCCTCACGGTACTGGTTCACTATCGGTCAGTTGGGAGTATTTAGCCTTGGAGGATGGTCCCCCCATATTCAGTCAAAGTTTCACGTGCTCCGACCTACTCGATTTCACTTTAGATAAGTTTTTGTGTACGGGACTATCACCCTGTTTCGTCATGCTTTCCAGCATGTTCCACTAACTACACTAAAGCTTAAGGGCTGCTCCGATTTCGCTCGCCGCTACTTTCGGAATCTCGGTTGATTTCTTTTCCTACGGGTACTTAGATGTTTCAGTTCTCCGCGTTCGCCTCGTTAACCTATGTATTCAGTTAACGATACCTGCAAGCAGGTGGGTTTCCCCATTCGGAAATCCTAGTCTCAAGCGCCTCTTACTGGCTTGACTAGGCTTATCGCAAGTTAGTACGTCCTTCATCGCCTCCAACTGCCAAGGCATCCACCGTGTACGCTTAGTCACTTAACCATACAACCCAAAAT
>NZ_PNCO02000007.1 GCF_005886105.2 Pseudoalteromonas galatheae | reverse complement strand
AAGCGAAACGCTTATTTTTGACACTTTTCTGTATGAAAAGAGAACAAAGAAGAGGTCTACTGTATCGTTTATGTGTGGTACCGCATGCTATCAATACGATTGAGGCACTATTTTATAAGTGGGGTTATCACTTAAGAAGGTTCGAGAACAGTTATTGAATTACTAGGAATGACTCTTTTTGTTGGTCACGATATAAAATCGCTGCTACGACAAAGAGTTTATCGCGAGGTAAACTCGCTCCCACCACAAAAATTCTATCTTTGAAATCGAGACGTAAAGTCACTGCTTCAACAAAGAGTTCATCTTTTAGAGCGTAATAATAAAAAGTCTGTACTCCTTATCGGAGAATGACCCTTTTCACTGGTCGCGATATAAAATCGCAGCTACAAAGCATTAAAAAAGGCCGAACTCCTATCAGAGAACGACCCTTTTCATTTATCGCGATATAAAATCGCATCTACAAGGCATTAAAAAAGGCCGCCAAAGCGACCTTTTTTATGTGTGTTACGACAATCTACAGATTACTCTTCGATTGTTGCTACAACACCAGCG
>NZ_PNCO02000006.1 GCF_005886105.2 Pseudoalteromonas galatheae | reverse complement strand
CCTACTGTACGGCCACCTTCACGGATAGCGAAACGTAGACCTTCGTCCATCGCGATTGGTACGATTAGCTCAACAGTCATCTTGATGTTGTCGCCTGGCATTACCATTTCTACGCCGTCTGGTAGCTGGATGTCACCAGTTACGTCTGTTGTACGGAAGTAGAACTGTGGACGGTAACCTTTGAAGAATGGAGTGTGACGACCACCTTCATCTTTAGATAGTACGTATACTTCTGAAGTGAACTTAGTGTGCGGCTTGATTGAACCAGGCTTACATAGAACCTGACCACGCTCAACTTCGTCACGCTTAGTACCACGTAGTAGTGCACCGATGTTCTCACCCGCACGACCTTCGTCTAGAAGCTTACGGAACATCTCAACACCCGTACAAGTTGTCTTCGTAGTTTCTTTGATACCTACGATTTCTACTTCGTCGTTCACGTTGATGATACCAGCTTCTACACGGCCTGTTACTACTGTACCACGACCCTGGATTGAGAATACGTCTTCGATAGGCATGATGAATGGCTTATCGATGTCACGCTCTGGCTCTGGGATGTAAGAATCTAGTGCTTCTGCAAGCTCAATGATCTTCGCTTCCCACTGCTCTTCGCCTTCTAGTGCTTTAAGCGCTGAACCTTGGATTAGTGGTAGGTCATCACCTGGGAAGTCGTACTCTGAAAGTAGTTCACGAACTTCCATCTCTACTAGCTCTAGTAGCTCTTCGTCGTCAACCATGTCACATTTGTTCATGAATACGATGATGTAAGGTACACCAACCTGACGAGAAAGTAGGATGTGCTCACGTGTTTGAGGCATAGGACCGTCAGTAGCAGCAACTACTAGGATCGCGCCGTCCATCTGTGCAGCACCAGTGATCATGTTTTTAACATAGTCAGCGTGTCCTGGACAGTCTACGTGTGCATAGTGACGAGTTGGTGTGTCATACTCAACGTGTGAAGTTGAGATTGTGATACCACGCTCACGCTCTTCTGGAGCGTTATCGATTGATGCGAAGTCTTTTGCT
>NZ_PNCO02000004.1 GCF_005886105.2 Pseudoalteromonas galatheae | reverse complement strand
TTTAGGGGAGCCGTAGCGAAAGCGAGTCTTAACTGGGCGCTTAAGTTGCAGGGTATAGACCCGAAACCCGGTGATCTAGCCATGGGCAGGTTGAAGGTTGAGTAACATCAACTGGAGGACCGAACCCACTAACGTTGAAAAGTTAGGGGATGACCTGTGGCTAGGAGTGAAAGGCTAATCAAACCGGGAGATAGCTGGTTCTCCCCGAAATCTATTTAGGTAGAGCCTCGGACGAATACTTACGGGGGTAGAGCACTGTTAAGGCTAGGGGGTCATCCCGACTTACCAACCCTTTGCAAACTCCGAATACCGTAAAGTACTATCCGGGAGACACACGGCGGGTGCTAACGTCCGTCGTGGAGAGGGAAACAACCCAGACCGTCAGCTAAGGTCCCAAAGTGTATGTTAAGTGGGAAACGATGTGGGAAGGCTAAAACAGCTAGGAGGTTGGCTTAGAAGCAGCCACCCTTTAAAGAAAGCGTAATAGCTCACTAGTCGAGTCGGCCTGCGCGGAAGATGTAACGGGGCTAAACATACCACCGAAGCTACGGCTGCGTACGTAAGTATGCGGGGTAGGGGAGCGTTCTGTAAGTGGCTGAAGGTGTGCCGGGAGGCATGCTGGACATATCAGAAGTGCGAATGCTGACATGAGTAACGACAAGAGGAGTGAAAAACTCCTCCGCCGGAAGACCAAGGGTTCCTATCCCATGTTAATCAGGGTAGGGTGAGTCGACCCCTAAGGCGAGGCTGAAGAGCGTAGTCGATGGGAAACGGGTTAATATTCCCGTACTTGGTATGAATGCGATGGGGGGACGGAGCAGGCTAGGCAAGCATGGCGTTGGTTGTCCATGTGAAAGGCTGTAGGCTGGTGACTTAGGAAAATCCGGGTTGCTAAGGCTGAGAGTCGAGACGAGCCACTAAGGTGGTGAAGTTGTTGATGCCCTACTTCCAGGAAAAGCCTCTAAGCTTCAGTTCATACTGAATCGTACCCTAAACCGACACAGGTGGTCAGGTAGAGAATACTAAGGCGCTTGAGAGAACTCGGGTGAAGGAACTAGGCAAAATTGTACCGTAACTTCGGGAGAAGGTACGCTCTTGTTTGTGAAAGACTTGCTCTGTAAGCAAACGAGAGCCGCAGTGACCAGGTGGCTGGGACTGTTTATTAAAAACACAGCACTGTGCAAAATCGTAAGATGACGTATACGGTGTGACACCTGCCCGGTGCCGGAAGGTTAATTGATGGGGTTAGCTTAGGCGAAGCTCTTGATCGAAGCCCCGGTAAACGGCGGCCGTAACTATAACGGTCCTAAGGTAGCGAAATTCCTTGTCGGGTAAGTTCCGACCTGCACGAATGGTGTAACCATGGCCACGCTGTCTCCACCCGAGACTCAGTGAAATTGAAATCGCAGTGAAGATGCTGTGTACCCGCGGCTAGACGGAAAGACCCCGTGAACCTTTACTACAGCTTGGCACTGAACATTGACCCTACATGTGTAGGATAGGTGGGAGGCTTTGAAGCAGGAACGCTAGTTTCTGTGGAGCCGACCTTGAAATACCACCCTTGTAGTGTTGATGTTCTAACTTAGGCCCCTGAACCGGGGTTGAGGACAGTGCCTGGTGGGTAGTTTGACTGGGGCGGTCTCCTCCCAAAGAGTAACGGAGGAGCACGAAGGTTTGCTAAGTACGGTCGGACATCGTACGGTTAGTGTAATGGTAGAAGCAAGCTTAACTGCGAGACAGACACGTCGAGCAGGTACGAAAGTAGGTCATAGTGATCCGGTGGTTCTGAATGGAAGGGCCATCGCTCAACGGATAAAAGGTACTCCGGGGATAACAGGCTGATACCGCCCAAGAGTTCATATCGACGGCGGTGTTTGGCACCTCGATGTCGGCTCATCACATCCTGGGGCTGAAGTCGGTCCCAAGGGTATGGCTGTTCGCCATTTAAAGTGGTACGCGAGCTGGGTTTAGAACGTCGTGAGACAGTTCGGTCCCTATCTGCCGTGGGCGTTTGAGAATTGAGAGGGGCTGCTCCTAGTACGAGAGGACCGGAGTGGACGAACCGCTGGTGTTCGGGTTGTGATGCCAATTGCATTGCCCGGTAGCTACGTTCGGAACTGATAACCGCTGAAAGCATCTAAGCGGGAAGCAGGCCTCGAGATGAGTTCTCACTTTGACTTAGAGTCAACTGAAGGGCCGTTGAAGACTACAACGTTGATAGGCGAGATGTGGAAGTGCTGTGAGGCATTAAGCTAACTCGTACTAATTACCCG
>NZ_PNCO02000003.1 GCF_005886105.2 Pseudoalteromonas galatheae | reverse complement strand
TCACCACCGTATACTTTTGCAAGTACGTTAGTGATTGCTGCAGTTAGAGTTGTTTTACCGTGGTCAACGTGGCCGATTGTACCTACGTTTACGTGCGGTTTTACGCGTTCAAACTTTTCTTTTGCCATTTTCAAATTTCCTATAAAGAAATTAAAGTCCAGCCCTAAGACCGGACCGAACTAAAATTACTTAACAGCGCGAGCTGCAATTATTGCATCAGCTACGTTTTTAGCCGCTTCAGCATACTTTAGGAATTCCATAGAGTATGATGCGCGCCCTTGTGTAGCGGAGCGTAAGTCTGTTGCATAGCCAAACATTTCAGAAAGTGGGACCTGAGCATTAATTTGCTTCGAGCCACCAAATGCTTCTTCCATGCCTTCAATTATGCCACGACGACGATTTAAGTCGCCTACTACATCACCCATGTTTTCTTCAGGAGTGATTACTTCTACTTTCATGACAGGCTCAAGTAGAACAGGGCTTGCTTCTAGCGCGCCTTTTCTAAAGCCCATCGAACCTGCGATCTTAAACGCCATCTCGTTTGAGTCAACATCGTGGAATGAACCATCAAACAAGGTAGCTTTAACACCCAATAGCGGATAACCTGCAAGAACACCTTGCTTCATCTGCTCTTGAATACCTTTATCAACCGCTGGGATATATTCTTTTGGTACTGTGCCACCAACGATTTCGTTAACGAATTCGTATATTGGTGCATCATCATCAGAAACATCCATTGGTTCTAGCTTCAACCAAACGTGACCATATTGACCACGACCACCAGATTGACGCACAAACTTACCTTCAGCTTCAACAGAAGCTCGGATAGTTTCGCGGTATGCAACCTGAGGCTTACCAACGTTACACACAACGTTAAACTCACGCTTCATACGATCGACAATGATATCTAAGTGAAGCTCACCCATACCAGAGATAATCGTCTGACCTGATTCTTCGTCCGTTTCTACACGGAATGAAGGATCTTCTGCTGCAAGTTTACCAAGTGCAACGCCCATTTTTTCTTGGTCAGCTACTGTTTTAGGTTCTACTGCGACTGAGATTACAGGCTCAGGGAACTCCATACGTTCTAACGTAATTGGCGCTTCTTGAGCACAAAGTGTATCACCAGTAGTTACATCTTTTAGGCCGATAGCAGCCGCGATGTCACCCGCATGAACTTCTTTAATCTCTTCACGCGAGTTAGAGTGCATTTGAACAATACGTCCAAAACGCTCTTTTTTACCTTTAACAGGATTTAGTACCGAATCACCCTGGCTAACTTTACCAGAGTAAACTCGGAAGAAAGTAAGTGTGCCAACGAATGGATCAGTTGCGATCTTAAATGCAAGCGCCGCAAACGGTGCATTATCGTCAGCTTCACGCGTATCTTCGGTTTCGTCTTCTAAGACACCTTGGATAGCTTTTACTTCAGTAGGCGACGGCATGAATTCAATCACAGCGTCAAGCACAGCCTGAACACCTTTGTTCTTGAATGCACTACCTGTCGTCATAGGCACAATTTCATTGGCCAATGTGCGTTGGCGAAGGGCTGATTTAATCTCTTCTTCGCTCAACTCACCATCTTCAAGATATTTTTCCATTAGTTCTTCAGAAGCTTCTGCAGCACTCTCAATTAGATGAGAGCGCCATTCTTCAGCTAGCTCAAGAAGATCTGCTGGGACCTCTTCATAGGTGAAAGTCATCCCCTGGTCTTCTTCATTCCAGTTAATTGCTTTCATCTTAATAAGGTCAATAACACCTTTAAATTCATCTTCAGCACCAATTGGTAACTGAATAGGCACAGGTGTAGCACCGAGACGTTTTTTAACTTGTTCAACTACAGACAAGAAGTCAGCACCTGTACGATCCATCTTATTGACGAAAATCATACGCGGCACTTCGTATTTGTTAGCCTGACGCCAAACGGTCTCAGTTTGCGGTTGCACACCTGATGAAGCACATAACACAACAACAGCACCATCAAGTACGCGCAATGAACGCTCTACTTCGATAGTAAAATCTACGTGTCCTGGAGTATCGATGATGTTAACACGATGCTCATCAAACTGAGCATCCATCCCTTTCCAGAAACACGTTGTTGCAGCAGAAGTGATCGTGATACCACGCTCTTGCTCCTGCTCCATCCAGTCCATAGTTGCGGCGCCGTCGTGTACTTCACCAATCTTATGAGAAAGACCAGTATAAAAAAGTACGCGCTCGGTCGTAGTTGTTTTACCCGCATCTACGTGAGCACATATACCGATGTTACGGTAGCGCTCAATCGGAGTTGTCCGTGCCATAATATCCTCTTAAAAGGTGTTAGCAGATTACCAACGGTAGTGAGCGAATGCTTTGTTCGCTTCAGCCATACGGTGAACGTCTTCACGTTTCTTAACCGCAGTGCCTTTGTTTTCAGCAGCGTCGATCATCTCTTGAGCAAGACGAAGACCCATTGATTTCTCGCCACGCTTACGTGCAGCTTCAACCAACCAACGCATACCTAGTGCGTTACGACGCACTGGACGTACTTCAACTGGTACTTGGTACGTTGAACCACCAACACGGCGAGATTTAACCTCTACCTGTGGGCGAACGTTATCAAGTGCAGCTTCAAAGATTTCTAGGTGCGACTTGCCTGATTTTTCAGCAGCCACGTCTAGCGCACCATATACGATTTTTTCAGCAGTAGATTTCTTGCCGTCAAGCATTACTACGTTAACGAATTTAGCAAGAAGCTCTGATCCGAACTTCGGATCTGGAAGAATTTTACGTTGACCTATTACGCGTCTTCTAGGCATTTTCTTTCTCCGGTATCTTCAGGTCCGTGTTAAACACGGATTCCCAAAACAATATATAAAAATTTAAAACTTAAGTGCTTGGCCTTACTAACGGAGAACCATTAGCCCTTAGGACGTTTTGCACCGTACTTAGAACGAGCCTGTCTACGGTCGTTTACGCCTGCACAGTCAAGTGCACCACGAACAGTGTGGAAACGCACACCTGGTAAGTCTTTAACACGACCACCACGGATTAGGATTACACTGTGCTCTTGTAGGTTGTGACCTTCACCACCAATGTATGAAGTTACTTCGAAACCGTTAGTTAAACGTACACGCGCTACTTTACGTAATGCAGAGTTTGGTTTCTTAGGTGTTGTTGTATATACACGAGTACATACACCACGCTTTTGTGGACAAGCTTTAAGAGCAGCAGAGTTGCTCTTTGTAACCTTGCTACGACGTGGCTTACGCACTAGCTGGTTAATAGTTGCCATTAAATAGCTCCTGAATTAATAAATTACTACTGAAAAATAAAATCTTACCATTTAAGTCAAATCCAGTTTTCTTGAACGACTAAAATGGGTGGCCGAATTTTAATGACCAAAGTTTAACCTGTCAACCAAAAGTCGTCATCAGCATTAAGTAAATGCATACCAATCGGTTGGTTTTGTCTGCGAAACTGTTGAAAGTTAACAAAAGTTAGCAATCACATTGAAAAACCTTTGTTGCAGTATACACATCGATGTGACGCTTTGATGGCAAATCGGACTGCGGAGTTGAGAATGCATAAAAAAGCCGCTGTATTCACACAGCGGCTTTTCAATCAATAAGCTAAATGGTGGGGATTACTCGTTACCACCTAGTAAATCAGCATTCAGTGCATCTGTTAGCGCTTGAGTTGCCTCTTCAGCACTTACAGTTTGTTCTTCAACAGCTGCTTCACCTTGCTTGCGACGGTTGATACGCTCTTCATGGTATGCGAAACCTGTACCCGCTGGGATCAAACGACCCACGATTACGTTTTCTTTCAGACCACGTAGCTCATCGCTCTTACCGTTAACCGCAGCTTCGGTTAGAACACGTGTCGTTTCCTGGAACGATGCCGCAGAAATGAACGATTCAGTCGCAAGTGACGCTTTAGTAATACCCATTAGCTGAATTTCAAACTTAGCTGGGATCTTACCTTGCATTTCTAGCTCACGGTTAGCGATGTTTACACGTGCAACTTCAGCTTGCTCGCCTGCTAGGAATTCACTGTCACCACCATCAAGGATGATACACTTACGAAGCATCTGACGAACGATAGTTTCAATGTGCTTATCGTTAATCTTTACACCCTGTAGGCGGTATACTTCTTGTACCTCGTTAGTGATGTAGTTAGATACATCAGTAACACCACGTAGACGTAGGATATCGTGTGGTGATTCTGGACCATCGGCAATAACTTCACCTTTAGCCACTTGCTCACCTTCGAACACGTTAAGCTGACGCCATTTCGGGATCATTTCTTCGTACGCATCACCCTCGTCAGGTGTGATCACAAGACGCTTCTTACCTTTAGTCTCTTTACCGAAGCTAACAGTACCTGTGATTTCTGCAAGAATTGCAGGATCTTTTGGTTTACGCGCTTCGAATAAGTCTGCAACTCGAGGTAGACCACCCGTGATGTCACGAGTCTTCGAACCTTCTTGTGGGATACGAGCCAATACAGAACCTGGTAGTACTGTTGCACCATCTGTGATTTCAATCGTTGTGAATGAAGGTAGGCGGATCTCTTGAAGACCACGCTCTTCGTTCTCAATGATTAGTTTAGGCTCTTTTGCGTTTACTTTCGCAAGATCCTTAACAACCACACGTGTTAGACCAGTTAATTCATCAGTCTGTGCTTCAGTGTTTGAATCATCGATATCGCTGAACGATACTTTTGACTCATGTTCAATGATGATTGGGTGGCTATGCGGGTCCCAAGTAGCGACGATGTCGTTACCTTTAACATCAGCACCATCTTGTACAGTTAATACTGCACCATAAGGTACTTTATAACGCTCTTTCTCACGACCGTGCTCATCGATTATCGTGATCTCGGTTGAACGAGATGTGATAACGATTTTGCCATCAGCATTGATTACAAATTTCGCATTGTGAAGTTTCAGATTACCATTGTTCTTAACTTGAACACTGTTCTCTGCAGAAGCTCGTGATGCCGCACCACCGATGTGGAATGTACGCATCGTAAGCTGTGTACCCGGCTCACCGATTGACTGTGCCGCGATTACACCAACTGCTTCACCAGGATTGATGATATGGCCACGCGCCAAGTCACGACCGTAACAGTGTGCACACACACCAAAGTCATTTTGACAGGTGATTACAGAACGTACTTTAACTTCGTCTACTGAGTGTTCTTCTAAAAGATCACACAGTTTTTCGTCAATCATTACGTTACGTGCAACAAGTACTTCAGTAGTACCTGGCTTACATACATCTTCAGCAACAACACGACCTAGTACTCGCTCGCGAAGTGGTTCTACAACGTCACCACCTTCGATTAGCGGCTTCATTACTAGACCTTCTTCGGTACCACAGTCTGATTCGTTGATAACCAAATCTTGTGCTACGTCTACTAGACGACGAGTTAGGTAACCCGAGTTCGCTGTCTTAAGTGCCGTATCCGCTAGACCTTTACGCGCACCGTGCGTCGAGATAAAGTACTGTAGTACGTTTAGACCTTCACGGAAGTTTGCTGTAATTGGCGTTTCGATGATTGAACCATCTGGACGTGCCATTAGACCACGCATACCCGCTAGCTGACGGATCTGAGCAGCACTACCACGAGCGCCCGAGTCTGCCATCATAAACACTGAGTTAAATGACGGTTGCTCTTCTTCGTTGCCTTCAGCGTTGATAACCGTTTCTTTTGAAAGGTTAGCCATCATCTCGCGAGAAAGGTTTTCGTTTACACGTGACCAGATATCGATAACTTTGTTGTACTTCTCACCGGCAGTTACAAGACCTGATTGGAACTGTTGGTTGATTTCTGCAACTTCAGCTTCCGCACGATCGATGATCTCACCTTTAGTTGGTGGGATTACCATGTCATTGATACCGATAGAAACACCAGACTTCATCGCGTAGTGGAAACCGGTATACATCACTTGGTCAGCAAAGATAACTGTATCTTTAAGACCTAGACGACGGTAACACTCATTAAGAAGACCAGAAATTTGTTTCTTACCTAGTGGCTTATTGATCAGTTCAAACGGCAAGCCTTCAGGGATATTCAATGAAAGGATTGCACGACCTACTGTCGTATCTACTAGGTGAGTTAACGTGCCGCGCTCACGTGTTTCTTCGTCGATAGTCACTTCTGTGATACGCACTTTAACACGAGCGTGAAGCTCAGCAGCACCTACACGGTATGCTTTTTCAGCTTCTTTAGCATCTTTAAATACAGTGCCTTCACCTTTACCGTTGATGCGATCGCGAGTCATGTAGTAAAGACCTAGTACAACGTCCTGTGAAGGAACGATGATTGGTTCACCGTTAGCTGGTGCTAGGATGTTGTTAGTAGACATCATCAATGCACGCGCTTCCAACTGCGCTTCAAGCGTCAGTGGGACGTGAACCGCCATTTGGTCACCATCGAAGTCAGCGTTATACGCCGCACACACTAGTGGGTGTAGGTGAATCGCTTTACCTTCGATAAGTACAGGTTCGAACGCTTGGATACCTAGACGGTGAAGTGTTGGCGCACGGTTAAGTAAAACCGGGTGCTCACGGATAACTTCGTCTAGTACGTCCCAAACCTCTGGTACTTCACGCTCAACCATCTTCTTCGCAGCTTTGATGGTTGTCGCCATGCCACGGCGCTCTAGTTTACCGTAGATAAATGGTTTGAATAGCTCAAGCGCCATCTTCTTAGGTAGACCACACTGATGTAGTTTCAGCGTAGGACCTACGGTGATAACAGAACGGCCTGAGTAGTCAACACGCTTACCTAGAAGGTTTTGACGGAAACGACCTTGCTTACCTTTAATCATGTCTGCAAGCGACTTAAGTGGACGCTTGTTAGAACCCGTAATCGCACGGCCACGACGACCATTATCAAGTAGCGCATCAACCGCTTCTTGAAGCATACGTTTTTCGTTACGTACGATGATGTCTGGCGCAGCTAGGTCAAGAAGACGCTTCAAACGGTTGTTACGGTTGATCACTCGACGGTAAAGGTCGTTCAGATCTGAAGTCGCAAAACGACCGCCATCTAGTGGTACTAGAGGACGTAGATCTGGCGGAAGAACTGGTAGCACACTCATTACCATCCACTCAGGGTTGTTACCTGATTGGTGGAACGCTTCCATTAGTTTAAGACGCTTTGTGATTTTCTTACGCTTAGTTTCAGAGTTGATTGTTGGCAACTCTTCACGCATTTCAGCGATTAACTGACCAAGGTCTAGCTCGCGAAGTAGATCAAGTACAGCTTCTGCACCCATCTTCGCTTCAAACTCATCACCGTGCTCTTCAAGTGCATCTAGGTATTCTTCTTCACCTAGTAATTGACCACGCTCAAGCGTAGTCATACCTGGCTCAGTTACCACGAATGATTCGAAATAAAGTACGCGCTCAATGTCACGAAGCGTCATGTCTAGCATTAGGCCAATACGTGACGGAAGTGATTTCAAGAACCAAATATGCGCAACTGGGCTAGCCAGCTCGATGTGACCCATACGGTCACGACGTACTTTTGTTAGCGTTACTTCAACGCCACACTTTTCACAGATAACACCACGGTGCTTCAAGCGCTTGTATTTACCACACAAACACTCGTAATCTTTTACTGGGCCGAAGATACGGGCACAGAATAAGCCATCACGCTCAGGCTTGAAAGTACGGTAGTTGATTGTCTCAGGTTTCTTTACTTCACCGTAAGACCATGAACGCACCATGTCTGGCGAAGCAAGACCAATGCGAATTGCATCGAATTCTTCGGTCTTATTTTGTTGCTTCAGAAACTTAAGTAAGTCTTTCACCTTAGCTCTCCTGTCGGAGGTTAATCTCGAGGGCAAGCCACGCCTGCCCCTACATTCTTTTCAGTCCGGTTGCAGTTATGCAACGCCGCAGCGCACTGCGGCGGTCGGATTAAACTTCTTCCAACTCGATGTTGATACCTAGCGAGCGGATTTCTTTCAACAGTACGTTGAACGACTCAGGCATACCCGGTTCCATCTTGTGGTTACCGTCTACGATGTTCTTGTACATCTTAGTACGACCGTTTACGTCATCCGACTTCACTGTCAACATTTCTTGTAGCGTGTAGGCAGCACCGTATGCTTCAAGTGCCCATACCTCCATCTCACCGAAACGCTGACCACCGAACTGTGCCTTACCACCCAGCGGTTGCTGAGTAACTAGGCTGTAAGAACCTGTTGAACGCGCGTGCATCTTGTCATCAACAAGGTGGTTCAGTTTCAGCATGTACATGTAGCCTACCGTTACTTGACGCTCAAACGCATCACCAGTACGACCATCATATAACGTTACCTGACCACTTCTTGGATAACCACCAAGTTCTAGCATGTCTTTGATTTCAGCTTCACGTGCACCATCAAATGCTGGTGTTGCGATTGGTAGACCACCTTTAAGGTTTTCTGCCAAGCGACGGATTTCATCATCAGAGAAGTTAGCAATATCTACTTTCTGACGGCAGTCACCGATTTCGTAAGCTTTTCTGATGAATTCGCGTAGCTCGTGTATTTCACGTTGCTCTTTCATCATTTCTTCAAGACGTTCACCGATACCACGAGCAGCTAGACCCATGTGAGTTTCTAGGATCTGACCGATGTTCATACGAGATGGTACACCCAGCGGGTTAAGTACGATATCTACAGTACGGCCTTTGTCATCGTAAGGCATGTCTTCAACAGGAACGATAGTTGAGATTACACCCTTGTTACCGTGACGACCCGCCATCTTATCACCAGGTTGGATACGACGTTTAACAGCTAGGTATACTTTAACAATCTTAAGTACGCCAGGCGCTAAGTCATCACCTTGAGTGATCTTACGACGCTTGTTCTCGAAACGCTTGTCGTAGTCAGCTTTAAGCTCGTCATACTGCGCTGCTAGTTGCTCAAGCTCTGCTTGATGCTCTTCGTCAGCAAGGCTTTGTGTCAATAGCTTCTCAGTGTTAAAGCCTGCAAGTTGCTCTTCACTCATACCTGCTTTGATAAGTAGGTTACGAGCGTGAGTCAAGATACCGCCTTCAAGGATTCTGAACTCTTCGTTGAAGTCTTTCTTCGCTTCACGAAGCTGCATATCTTCAACTTCTAGCGCACGTTTGTCTTTTTCAACACCGTCACGCGTAAACACTTGTACGTCGATAACCGTACCAGATACAGAGTTCGGTACACGTAACGAGCTATCTTTAACGTCAGACGCTTTTTCACCAAAGATAGCACGTAGTAGCTTTTCTTCAGGAGTTAGTTGCGTTTCACCTTTAGGCGTCACTTTACCTACAAGGATGTCGCCGCCTTTCACTTCAGCACCAATGTATACAACGCCTGATTCATCAAGCTTACCTAGTGCAGACTCACCTACGTTTGGAATATCCGCAGTGATTTCTTCTGGACCAAGCTTAGTATCACGAGCAATACACTGAAGCTCTTGAATGTGGATAGTCGTTAGACGATCTTCTTTTACAACATTCTCTGAAAGTAGGATTGAATCCTCGAAGTTGTAACCATTCCAAGGCATGAACGCTACGCGTAGGTTCTGACCAAGTGCTAAGTCACCTAGGTCTGTTGAAGGACCATCAGCAAGCACGTCACCACGTACTACCGGCTCACCAACCATACAAGTTGGTTTCTGGTTGATACAAGTGTTTTGGTTTGAGCGTGTGTACTTAGTTAAGTTATAGATATCGATGCCCGCTTCACCTTGGATGCGCTCGTCTTCATTAACGTTAACAACAATACGGCTCGCATCAGCATACTTAACGATACCGCCACGCTTAGCAACGATTGTTACACCAGAGTCTTTCGCTAGTGTACGCTCAATACCAGTACCAACTAGCGGCTTATCAGCACGTAGTGTAGGTACAGCTTGACGTTGCATGTTCGATCCCATCAATGCGCGGTTCGCGTCATCGTGTTCTAGGAATGGAATAAGCGCTGCAGCCACAGAGATTACCTGCTGTGGAGATACGTCCATATACTGAATGCTGTCGCTTGGCATAAAGGTTGATTCACCTTTAAAGCGACATGGAATCAGTTCTTCAGCAAATTGGTTGTCATCAGTTAGCGTTGTATTCGCCTGTGCGATAACGAACTGACCTTCTTCAATTGCTGAAAGGTAATCAACATCGTCTGTAACGATTCCGTCTACTACTTTGCGGTATGGAGTCTCTAGGAAACCATAGTCGTTTGTACGCGCGTAAGTAGATAGCGAGTTGATTAGACCGATGTTTGGACCTTCAGGCGTTTCGATAGGACAAACACGACCGTAGTGCGTTACGTGTACGTCACGTACTTCGAAACCAGCACGTTCACGAGTTAGACCACCCGGACCTAATGCAGAAATACGACGTTTATGCGTCACTTCTGAAAGCGGGTTGTTCTGGTCCATAAATTGTGAAAGCTGTGAAGAACCAAAGAATTCTTTTACTGCTGCAGAAATCGGCTTAGCGTTGATCAAATCCTGTGGCATAACGTTATCTAGGTCACCAAGACTTAGACGCTCACGTACTGCACGCTCAACACGTACAAGACCTACACGGAATTGGTTTTCAGCCATTTCACCTACTGAACGGATACGACGGTTACCTAAGTGGTCGATATCGTCCACATCACCTTTACCGTTACGGATGTCGATCAATACCTTCATCACGCTAACGATATCTTCTTTAGATAACGTACCCTCACCTTCGTCTGAATCATAACCAACACGGCTATTAAACTTCATACGACCTACTGTTGATAGATCATAGCGCTCTTCAGAGAAGAATAGGTTGTCGAATAACGCTTCTGCAGCTTCTTTTGTTGGTGGCTCACCCGGGCGCATCATGCGATAGATTTCCACCAATGCTTCTAGGCGATTATTAGTAGAGTCAACACGTAATGTCTCTGACATGTACGCACCACTGTCTACTTCGTTGATGTAAAGCGTATCGATCTTTGAGTGACCCGCCTTCACCAATTCAGCCATAAGCTCTAGTGATAACTCGGCATTCGCTTCTGCGATCACTTCGCCTGTCGATTCGTCGATGTAGTTTTTAGCAACAACACGGCCGATGATGTACTCATGTGGTACCTCAAGAGTATCTATACCTTGCTTTTCGATGCTCTTAATATGGCGTGCGGTAATACGACGGCCTTTTTCAACCAAGACGTCACCGTTTGCATCTTTAATATCAAATGCAGCAGTTTCACCACGTAGGCGTGAAGGCACAAGTTCCATCAACACTTTGCCATCTTTTACTTCGAAACTTGTTGTTTCAAAGAATAGTGCCAAGATTTCGTCTGAAGTGAATTCTAGTGCACGTAAGATGATAGATGCTGGTAGTTTACGGCGACGGTCAATACGAACGTAAAGGTTATCTTTAACGTCGAATTCAAAGTCAAGCCATGAGCCACGGTAAGGGATCACACGAGCGTTATATAACACTTTACCAGATGAGTGTGATTTACCACGGTCGTTATCAAAGAATACACCAGGTGAACGGTGTAGCTGAGAAACGATAACACGCTCAGTACCATTGATAACAAAAGTACCGGTGTCTGTCATGAGCGGGATTTCGCCCATGTAAACTTCTTGCTCTTTTATGTCTTTGACTGTGCCAGGTGCATCTTTGTCCATTAGCACAAGACGTAGTTTAACGCGAAGTGGAGCAGAATATGTCACACCGCGAATTTGACATTCTTTAACGTCAAATACTGGCTCGCCAATACGATAACTGACGTATTGAAGTTCAGAGTTGCCCGAGTAGCTCTTGATAGGGAATACAGAACGGAATGCAGCTTCCAGTCCAGTATCGCCATCGGCATCAGGCGCAATGAACTTATCGAACGATTCCAACTGCATTTGCAGTAGGAAAGGTATGTCCAAAACCTGTGGACGTTTACCAAAATCCTTACGGATACGTTTCTTTTCAGAATAAGAGTAAGCCATGGGGTTCCTCAGCTTGCTGATCTTTGACCCAACCTGTCCAAAATTGAACAGACTTCACTGGCATCTAAGCCATGATAACAACATCTAAATTGTCACACTAATTTACTCAACTAACGGCTTAAAGGAGCACAATTCAGGCTCTATTCAAATCGTTAATGTTACCAAATCAGTGTTACTTCAAATGCCATTGCGATTTTCAACAAAAACTTCTAAGTTATTGAAAATTACAGTGAAATTCGAAGATTTATGCACGATAGAAATGTATATCTCTATAGCGCAAAAGGGCCGGTGATTAAATAATCACCAGCCCTTGCCTGATTTCTCAGGCAGCGAACCTAGCGGGAGCTAGATTACTTGATCTCAACTTCAGCACCAGCTTCTTCAAGATCTTTCTTAAGCGCTTCAGCTTCTTCCTTAGATACACCTTCTTTGATAGGTGCAGGAGCAGACTCAACTAGCGCTTTAGCTTCTTTAAGGCCTAGACCTGTTGCGCCACGTACCGCTTTGATTGCAGCAACTTTGTTACCGCCAGCAGCAGCTAGGATTACGTCGAACTCAGTCTTTTCTTCAGCAGCTTCAGCAGGACCAGCAGCAACAACAGCAGCAGCTGCAGTTACACCGAACTTCTCTTCCATAGCTTCAACTAGTTCAACAACTTCCATTACTGACATTTCAGCAATAGCGTCAAGGATTTGGTCTTTAGTTACAGACATTTCAAATTTCCTAATTATTTACGAACCCATGCGGTTCAAAAAATTTATTAAAGAAAGGAGCGTTGCTTAGATTAAGCAGCTTGCTCAGCTTTCTGTACACGTACCGCTTCAATTGTTTTACACAATTTGCCAGCAGACGCTTCTTTCATAGCGCTCATTAAGCGTGCAACAGCTTCGTCGTAAGTAGGTAGCTTAGCAAGCATATCTACATCAACGATTTTGCCTTCGAATGCAGCAGTTTTAAGCTCAAATGCTTCGTTCTTTTTCGCGAAATCTGCAAAGATACGCGCAGCAGCACCAGGGTGCTCTGAAGAGAAAGCGATAAGGCTTGGGCCAACTAGTGATTCGTTAAGGCATTCGTAATCAGTGCCTTCAACAGCACGTTTAGCTAGGGTGTTACGAACAACTTTCATCCATACACCAGCTTCACGAGCTTCTTTACGAAGAGCAGTGATTGCACCTACTGTTACACCACGAGAATCAGCAACAACTGCTGAAAGAGCACCTTTGGCAGCTTCGTTGACTTCAGCAACAATTGCTTTTTTGTCTTGAAGATTTAAAGCCATGGGTGTTACTCCTGGTTTATAGAAAAACACATATATGTTTTTCAGTTCTACTCTACCCTGCTAAAAACTTTAGCAGAGATGCTTTTTACGGCGAGAGCCAGAAGATTAGGAAAATCTAGCTGGGATTCACACCGTCTACGTAGGACGATTAAGGCCGAAGCCACCTACGGTCTTGGACGGAAGCGCAATTTATCGATTCATTGTAGACCATGATGGAAACAATTTTCGAAATTATGCGCTTCAACCCGAATTCTTTGCTTTGTAAAGAAGCACACTTCTCTACAAAATGGCGCAAAATTATAGTCTAATTTTTACGCCATGTAAACGCTAAACTCTAAATTATACTACTTGAGTATTTAGAGTAGCTTGGTCTAAAGCAACACCAGCACCCATCGTAGTAGAGATGCTTACTTTCTTCACGAAAGTACCTTTTGCAGTAGAAGGCTTAGCCTTCTTAAGCGCGATGATTAGCGCTTCAAGGTTTTCTTGAAGTTGGTTAGCGTCAAAGTCTACTTTACCGATAGTAGTGTGGATGATACCGTTCTTATCGTTACGGTAGCGAACCTGACCAGCTTTAGCGTTCTTAACAGCTTCTGCAACGTTAGGCGTTACAGTACCTGTCTTAGGGTTAGGCATAAGACCACGTGGACCTAGGATTTGACCTAGTTGACCAACAACGCGCATTGCATCAGGAGAAGCAACAACAACGTCAAAGTTCATTTCGCCTTTCTTAACTTGCTCTGCAAGGTCTTCCATACCTACTAAATCAGCACCAGCTTCTTTAGCAGCTTCTGCATTTGCACCTTGAGTGAATACTGCTACGCGTACATCACGACCAGTACCGTGAGGTAGTACAGTTGCACCACGTACGTTTTGGTCAGATTTACGAGCATCGATACCTAGGTTTACAGCAACGTCAACACTTTCAACGAACTTAGCAGTAGCAAGTTCTTTTAGAAGAGCAACAGCTTCGTTGATTTCGTACTCTTTAGTCGCATCCACTTTCTCGCGGATAGTACGCATACGCTTAGTTAATTTAGCCATTCT
Organism: Pseudoalteromonas galatheae; assembly: GCF_005886105.2. Classification (NCBI taxonomy): domain Bacteria; kingdom Pseudomonadati; phylum Pseudomonadota; class Gammaproteobacteria; order Alteromonadales; family Pseudoalteromonadaceae; genus Pseudoalteromonas; species Pseudoalteromonas galatheae. Next base: position 36,741 of record NZ_PNCO02000003.1, on the reverse strand, counting down.
CAATTACTCCTCTACGTTCAAGCCCATTGCACGTGCAGAACCTGCAATCGTGCGTACAGCTGCGTCCATATCAGCAGCAGTAAGATCTGGACGTTTCGTCTCAACGATCTCTTCAAGTTGAGCACGAGTAACTGTACCAACTTTTTCAGTGTTAGGACGACCAGAACCAGACTTGATACCAGCAGCCTTCTTAAGAAGGTATGCCGCAGGTGGAGTCTTCATTTCAAAAGTGAAAGAACGGTCACTGTAAACAGAAATAACAACAGGAACAGGTGCGCCTTTTTCGATAGACTCTGTACGTGCGTTAAACGCTTTACAGAATTCCATGATGTTTACACCGTGTTGACCTAGTGCAGGACCTACTGGAGGACTAGGGTTAGCCATACCAGCAGCAACTTGTAGCTTGATTAGAGCTTCAACTTTTTTAGCCATGATAATACCTCAATTGTGGGTCTTTGCCTCGTGCGCGCGAGGACGCGTACTCAAACGGCTTCCCAGTTAAAAAATTCAGTCTTTTTGCCGCATATTTTTGCGTACAACAAAAAGGCCGCTGATTATAGATTAATCAGCGGCCTTTGACAACTTTTTCAAGTTAGAATTTATTTGTCTTTCTCAACCTGACCAAACTCTAGGTCTACAGGCGTTGAACGACCGAAAATAAGTACCGATACTTTCAGGCGACTCTTTTCGTAATCCACTTCTTCAACCACACCATTGAAGTCAGCAAATGGGCCATCTGTAACACGAACCACTTCACCCGGCTCAAATAATGTGGCAGGTTTCGGTGCTTCAGCATTTTCTTGTAGACGGTTAAGAATACGATCCGCTTCTTTTTGACTGATCGGTGCAGGACGGTCTGACGTACCACCAACAAAGCCCATTACACGAGGTGTGCTATTCACCAAGTGCCAAGACGCATCATCCATCACCATTTGAACTAATACATAACCAGGGAAGAATTTACGTTCAGATTTACGTTTCTGACCTGCACGCATTTCAACCACTTCTTCAGTCGGCACAAGGATCTCACCGAATAGGTCTTCTAACCCTTCGATTTTAATATGCTCGATAATGGTTTGTGCTACACGTTTTTCAAAACCTGAAAACGCTTGGATCACGTACCAACGTAATTTCTTTTCTTTGTTCTCATCCGACATGGGATCAGATCTCCAATCCAGTTAAAAAGCCTACTGCACGGAAAAGTATACCATCTAATCCCCAAAGGATTAATGCCATAATCACCGTTGCAATGATCACGATGAAAGTAGTGTGAGTCGCTTCCTGACGCGTTGGCCAGATAACTTTACGTACTTCGATACGTGATTCTTTAGCAAAAGCGATAAAGGTACGGCCTTTTTCAGTCGTTACCAAAATGCCCAAAGCCGCAGCGATAGCTGCAACTACGCCTACAGCGCGTACTAAAACAGATAAATCGGCATATAGATAATTACCAACTACGGCACCAGTTAGAAGTGCAATAGCAGCTAGCCACTTTACCGTGTCCATCGAGCTTGACGAGTTTTCAACATTAGTGCTCATAATCAATTTTACCTTAAATACAGACACAACAACCCTGCATAGAACAGGGTAAATCCATTCAATCCAAATTTACAAATAAGCGACTTAAGTGGTTTTGGGTCACGTTATTTTAAATGTGGACTTGTTGCTGAATTGGCAGGGGCGGCAGGACTCGAACCCGCAACCATCGGTTTTGGAGACCGCTGTTCTACCAATTGGAACTACGCCCCTGCAAAGTGGATGCCCATTATACTGACGAAGCAAACGAAAACAAGTGTAAAAGATATGCAAAGTAACATTTAATCTAAACTTGGTTTTGCGACGGCTTTAGAAAAGACGCAATAAATCTCCGTGATAAAAATCACAAAGCACCCAAACTTGCTCAAATGGATGACAATCAGGGATCTCCCAAGCGGCTTTTAAGCGCTTAAAATCGTCAAGATGATAAATTGGGCTGGCATTTCGAATTAACAACCAAACACGTTGTGAATCATAGTGTTTTTTGGCTTTTTGATTGAGCAGCCGCTGTAAGCCGATACTCAATTGAACGGAGTCAGCGGCTTGACTCATTGCTGCCAGCTCTCTTTGCGTGGAGAGAGACAGAGGACGCCCAAGCACAGCCATCGCTTCTTTCTCACTGGCATAAAAATGGGCTATTTCTATATCAAGCTGTGTTTTTCCTTGATAACAACTGACGTCCGGTTTATTGGGCTCATTGTGCCAAATATGGCGCATATGCACTGCAAACTGCTTTTCATAACTGCGTAAAAACAGTTTAGCCGCGTCATGCTCAAGTTTTACCTTTTCTGCTTCACTCGCTCTGTCCATTCACAACCACTGCTACATCACTCAATAGGCTTGAAGCACCGAATCTAAAATTATTGGCATTGAGCCACTCGGCCCCCATAATTTCTTCCGTCAATCGTAAATATCGCTGCGCTTCAATTACTGACTTTACTCCACCGGCCGCTTTAAATCCAACCGATTTACCGCTGCTTTTGATTGTCTTAAGGATAACTTCTGCCGCTTCTGGTGTAGCATTGACAGCAACCTTTCCTGTACTTGTTTTAACAAAGTCCGCGCCCGCCATAATGGCAAGCTGCGCGGCCTCCGCAATGAGCTTTGGTTTGGCCAATACGCCACTTTCGATGATGACCTTAAGCTTTGCTTTACCTTGACAAGCGAGCTTACTCGAGTGCACGTATTGCCAAGGTGTATCTGGATCACCCGCCATGAGCTGCTGATAAGGAAGCACAAGATCGATTTCGTCCGCGCCATCAGCGATTGCTGAATGAGTTTGTGCAAGGACCTGTTGGAGTTTTTGCTCTCCAGATGGGAAGTTGGTCACCGTTGCTACTTTTATCTGCGACCACTCACGCTTTTCCAACTCTTCTTTTACTAACGTCACAAACTGCGGATACACACAAATCGCCGCTGGTAGTCCTATATCAGGGTTAATGCTATTCAATAACGCGAGAATACTTGCCGGCGTATCGTCCTCTTTCAACGAGGTCAAATCCATTAAACTCAGCGACAACCGAGCATCAGATTGTAAAGTCATTACTGTGTTCCTTTTCACTCTATGTAATAAGCCTAGTTAAATGCATACAGCAACACCAACAATAGGACAAATGTCCGCATACAATTACCTCTCGGACGCTGTTTCTTCTATTGTTCATAAAATGAATATCTCATAACCAAACACTATAATCATAAAATCACGGTAAAATACTGGCTAACTATATGAAATAAAAAGAAACCAAGGTTTAACCACTTTTTTTATAACTTTTGGTTATATGGAGTCGGTTTAAATTATTTTTTCCCACATTTGCAACTCTATATGCTGCGCCCTATTACTAATATCAATCAATATTGATATTAACCGTCGTGATGTTTAGCAGAGGTTATCGTGCAATACTTGCCAATTTTTACCAAACTAGAAAATAAACCTGTATTAATTGTAGGTGGTGGTGAGGTTGCGCTGAGAAAGTGCCGCGCCTTTTTAAAAGCCAACGCAGCAGTCACTTTGGTTTCACCTGAGTTTTGCGCTGAGCTTTTATCACTAGCTGCGGATTCAAGCGTTGCACTTCGACATAAGCCGTTTGATGCATCAGACTTAAACAATGCTATGTTAGTCGTTGCGGCAACGGATATTGAAGCAGTAAATGCAGAGGTGGCAGAGCTTGCTGAAGCTCGCAACCTTTTCGTTAACGTGGTCGACGACCAACCAAAGTGCAATTTTATTTTCCCTTCAATCGTGGATAGAAACCCTATAACGATTGCCATATCCAGTGCTGGAACTGCGCCCGTCCTTGCAAGACGATTACGAGAAAAGTTAGAAACCCTTATTCCACAGCATATTGGTCCGCTGGCAACGCTTGTCGGTCAATTCAGACATAAAGTGAAAGCGCGTTTTAAACACTTTGCTGACCGCCGTCAGTTTTGGGAATCCGTCTTTGATTCAAATGTGGTAAGTGAAGTACAAGCTGGTAACAATGAAAATGCACAAATTCAGCTTGAAGTCATGCTGAAACACACCCCCTCCCCTGAAGGCGAGGTTTATGTCGTCGGTGCAGGTCCTGGCGACCCAGAGCTACTGACACTTAAGGCATTACAACTAATGCAGCAAGCCGATGTTGTGGTTTATGACTACCTGGTATCTGACGAAATCATGGAGCTTGTGCGCCGTGACGCTGATTTAATCTGCGTAGGAAAAAAAGCCGGTAATCATAGTGTTAAGCAAGAACACACCAACAAGATTTTGGTTGATTTAGCCAAACAAGGTAAAAAGGTTTGTAGAATAAAAGGCGGCGACCCATTTATTTACGGTCGCGGTGGCGAAGAAGTCCAAGTATTGGCCGAAAATAACGTGAAATATCAAATTGTTCCGGGTATTACGGCTGCTGCAGGGTGTAGCGCGTACGCTGGTATTCCATTAACTCATAGAGATCATGCTCAAGCTATTCAATTTGTGACAGGGCATTGCAAGCAAGATGGACAAGAACTCGACTGGGAAGGCTTAGCTAAGGCGAATCAAACGCTTGCTGTATACATGGGAGTGATTAAATCGCCGCATATTCAGGCGCAACTACTCGAACATGGTCGCTCGCCGAATACACCTGTAGCAATTGTTGAGAATGGCACGCGCAAATCTCAACGTGTCGTAAGAACACAATTAGATCAACTTGCACAGACCATTACTACGCATGATATTCAGTCACCAGCACTATTGATTATTGGTGAAGTAGCAGCATTACATGAGCAATTAGCTTGGTTTAATAAGAACAATCAAATCAGTAGCTTTGCTCAACCCATTACGCAAGTGGCGTAATTAAAGTACAAGATAGTTAAATTTATAAGTAGGACATTAATCATGGCTTTAACCCATCTCCAGCAACTCGAAGCTGAGAGCATAAAGATCATCCGAGAGGTTGCCGCAGAGTTTGAAAACCCGGTAATGCTGTACTCGATTGGTAAAGACTCGTCGGTACTGCTTCATCTTGCTCGTAAGGCTTTCTACCCTGCGAAGATCCCTTTTCCTCTACTCCATGTTGATACCAATTGGAAATTTAGAGAAATGATCGAGTTTCGCGATAGATTAGCAAAAGAGTACGGATTTGAATTGCTTGTGCACAAAAATCCAGAAGGACTAGAGATGAACATCAGTCCATTTGTTCATGGTTCATCTAAGCATACCGATATCATGAAAACACAAGGCCTGAAGCAAGCGCTAGATCAATATGGCTTTGATGCGGCCTTTGGTGGTGCACGCCGTGATGAGGAAAAATCTCGTGCAAAAGAACGGGTTTATTCATTTAGAGATAAACACCATCGCTGGGATCCTAAAAACCAGCGTCCGGAGTTATGGAATACGTATAACGGTCAAGTGAACCCTGGTGAAAGCATTCGTGTTTTCCCATTATCAAACTGGACTGAACTCGACATTTGGCAATATATCTACCAAGAAAACATTGAAATAGTGCCACTTTACCTCTCTAAGCCAAGACCAGTTGTCGAGCGTAACGGAACGTTAATCATGGTCGATGATGACCGTATGCCGCTTGCTGAAGGTGAAGTGCCTGAAATGAAATCTGTACGCTTCAGAACGCTTGGCTGTTACCCACTAACGGGGGCAGTTGAATCAGAGGCTGATACGCTTACCGGAATTATCGAAGAAATGTTGTTATCTACGTCGTCAGAACGTGAAGGTCGAGTGATTGATCATGACTCATCAGGATCAATGGAGAAGAAAAAGCGCGAGGGGTATTTCTAATGTCAACAGCAAATGAAGTGAAAGAATTAGGCATTGAAACCTACTTAGCACGTCAGCAAGACAAGAGCTTGTTGCGCATGATGACCTGCGGCAGCGTAGATGACGGTAAATCAACGCTGATCGGCCGTTTACTGCACGATAGTCATCAAATCTATGAAGACCAGTTAGCTGCGCTACACAAAGACAATGAAAAAGTCGGCAATGCGGGTGAAGATCTAGATTTAGCGTTACTTGTTGATGGCTTACAAGCGGAGCGTGAGCAAGGTATTACTATTGATGTGGCTTACCGCTATTTCTCAACTGCGAAGCGTAAATTTATTATTGCCGATACGCCGGGACACGAGCAATACACACGTAATATGGTAACAGGTGCTTCGACCAGCGATTTGGCGATTATCCTTGTCGATGCCCGTTATGGTGTACAAGTTCAGACTAAACGCCATAGCTTTATCTGTGATTCACTGGGTATCAGACAGTTCGTTGTCGCGATAAACAAGATGGATATTGTCGACTTTGATGAAGCCGTATTTGAGCGCATAAAAGCTGATTATTTGAAGTTTGCTGAGCAACTGAACGTACGAGATATTCGCTTTGTGCCAATGTCAGCACTTAAAGGCGACAATGTTGTAAACCGCTCAGAAAAAACACCTTATTATCAAGACAAACCATTGCTGGAACTGCTGGAAGATTCTCCTGCAGCAGAGCCTAATCATGGTTTTGAAGCGCGATTCCCGGTGCAATATGTAGTGCGTCCTAACCTAGATTTTCGTGGTTTCCAAGGCACATTAACCTCTGGTAGCTTAAGCGTTGGCCAAGCGGTTAAAGTATTGCCATCAGGTAAGACTTCAACCATCAAAGAACTCGTGACTTTTGATGGCAATCTAACCCAAGTGGAAACCGGGCAAGCATTCACTATCACATTAGCAGACGAAGTCGATGTGAGTCGTGGTGATGTGATTGTGCCTGCTGAGTCCACTGCTCAGGTGACGAACCAGATCACGGCTAAGCTGGTATGGATGCACGAAACACCACTGCAGTTAGGTAAAAGTTATAACCTTAAATTGGGTAGCAAGAAAACTGCGGCAATCGTGAAAAATATCGAGCACACTATCGATGTGAATACACTTGAGCATGGCCAAGCCGATTCATTGTCATTAAATGAAATTGCTATCGTAACCATCGAGCTGACAGAAAATGTCGTTGCGGATGAGTATTTAAATAATCGTGAAACCGGCTCGTTTATCCTAATTGATCGCCTATCTAACCTAACCATAGGTGCAGGTATGGTGGAAACGGTTCAAGCAGCAACAGCAACGTCCTCAAGTCAGTTTAGTGAATTTGAGATTGAGTTTAATGCATTAGTTCGCAAGCACTTCCCTCATTGGCAAGCGCTTGATATTTCGAAGTTAAAATAATGCAATTTAGCCTGTTAGTCGAGGTATGACGTCATTATGGAACAAGTCATTTTAACAGGCATTATGCTAGCGTTAGTCGTGTGTCTTTTTGCCACACGCATTAACGCTGCATGGCTATTCACAGGCGCAATCGCCACCAGTTATTTGACTGGCCTCATCGATCTTGAATCGATGCTGGTGAATTATGCGAATCCGTCTTTAATCACGCTTGTACTACTTATCCTAGTTTCTATTGCGATTGAAAAAACAACCTTAGTCAAAAAACTCGCTCACTCAATGGCGCAAGGTAGTCTCGCAAAAGCGGTGATTAAATTGGGTTTATCCACCGCCTTTTTGTCTTCTTTTACCAATAACACGGCGGTGGTTGCTTCGCTGATCACCACCGTTAAAGAGAGCAAAACACACGCGCCTTCTAAGCTGCTATTGCCGCTTTCTTATACTGCTATTTTAGGTGGTACGTTAACGCTGATAGGTACTTCTACCAATCTTATTGTTAATGGCTTTGCCGTAGAAGCTGGGATGGCGCCGCTGGGTTTTTTTGACTTTACCTTAGTAGGTCTCGCCGTCCTGAGTGTTGGTTTATTGACCATCACGATTATGCTCAAATATTTGCCCGACAACGGCAAAAATAATGATGAGGTCGTGCCGTTTTATTTAGAAGGGAAAGTTGAGCCAAGCTCGAAGCTAGTTGGCCGCACGGTTGAAGAAAACGGCCTGCGCGACCTCAAAGACTTATTTCTTGCTGAAATCATTCGTGGTGAACGACGGATCTGCGCCGTTACGCCACAACAAGAAATTCTTGCTGGTGATGTTCTGCTATTTGTGGGTGACATCAATTCAGTGCCACTGTTACAGCGTTTCGATGGATTAAAGATAGTCCATGATAAACACGAGAAAGATGTTGAGCACTTGGTGGAAGTGGTCGTCAGTCAGTCTTCGCGCTTTCTTGGCAAAACCATTAAAGAGATCCGCTTTAGGGAGCAGTTTCATGCCGCTATTATTGCAATACGTCGTGGTCATGACCGCCTACAAGGTGGGATCGGTCAGGTCGAATTACAAGCAGGCGACTCTTTAATACTTGCCCCAAGCAGCGATTTTTATGCACTCCCCAATCTCAAACGCGAATTTGTGTATATCTCGGGCCTAGATTTACAAACACATCTATCTCGCAATAAGTCCAACACGGTACTTGCGAGTTTTGCGACAGTGGTTGGCCTTAGTATCTTTGGGGTTGTGCCGCTGGTAAAAGGGTTGATTGTGTTACTCGCCGCCCTTGTGGTGCTCGGCACAATTAAAGTCCCAGAGATGAAACGCCGCTTTCCTATCGAGCTTGTCGCTATTGTTGGCAGTGCGATAGGACTAGCTAAGTTAATGATTGAAACCGGACTGGCAGCCGAGATTTCTTCAAGCTTATTGTGGTTGTTAGGGGATTTTGGTCCTTACGGTGCATTTATCGCCATTTTTGTGATGACCGTGATATTTACCGAGCTCATCACTAACAATGCCGCGGCAGCACTTTCATTCCCGGTGGCTTATGCGCTAGCAAGTGGTTTTGGTGTAAACCCACTGCCATTTGTAATGGCGGTAGCCTTTGGCGCATCCGCGAGCTTTATCTCACCTTTTGGCTATCAAACTAACCTCATGGTGTATAGCGCAGGCAACTATCGAATTCGTGATTACGTCACCATGGGACTGCCCTTATCATTGATTTATTCAGCGACGGTACTGACTGTTATTCCACTTGTCTTTCCATTTTCATAGAGCAAAGTATGGACGAAAATATTGTTTGGCATAACTATGCCGTAGATAAAACAAAACGTAGCGAATTAAAAGGTCATAAGCCTTGCGTGCTGTGGTTTACAGGCTTTTCAGGCTCAGGTAAAAGCACCGTGGCCAATGCACTTGAGCATGCATTGCAAGCAAGAGGCATACATACCTACCTCCTTGATGGGGATAATGTCAGGCACGGACTGTGTAAAGACTTAGGGTTCAGCGATGAGGACCGCGTCGAAAACATTCGTCGAGTGGGTGAACTCAGCAAGCTCATGGTCGATGCGGGACTCATGGTACTCACCGCGTTTATCTCTCCTTTTCAAGCAGAGCGAGACATGGTGCGTAACTTAGTCGCAAGCGGCGAGTTTATTGAAGTATATCTAGATACGCCGCTTGCTGTTTGCGAGCAGCGAGACCCTAAAGGCTTGTATAAAAAAGCGCGTGCTGGAGAAATAAAACATTTTACTGGCATAGATTCGGCGTATGAGCCCCCAATTAGTCCAGAAATATGTTTAAATACTTCCGAGCAGTCGCTGGAAGAATCTGTCCAGCAGCTAATACACTATCTACTGTCAAAAAATTTAATAGGGTAAGTCATGAATCATACGGATCTGCTGGAAGAAGTATTAAATCTAAGTATTCGCGCTGGTGAAGCGATTATGGAGATTTATGCCAAGGACTTTAATGTTGAGTATAAAGAAGATGAAAGTCCCGTCACTGAGGCAGATCTCGCTGCACATAAAATTATTGTTGCAGGCCTTAAAACCCTCACTCCCGAAATGCCGATATTAAGTGAAGAAAGCGCGGGAATAGATTGGCAAGAACGCCAACAATGGCAAGAATATTGGCTGGTTGATCCCATTGACGGCACCAAGGAATTCATCAAGAAAAATGGCGAATTTACAGTAAATATTGCACTTATCAATAACGGCGAACCTATTCTCGGTGTTGTTCATGCTCCAGCACTAAATGAGAGCTACCTTGCAGAAAAAAGTATTGGCGCGTTCAAGCAAACGGGTGAAGCTCGCATAGAACTAAAAGTCACAACAAAGCCCAATCAAGGATTAATTAAGGTGGTCGGCTCGCGCTCACACCCTTCACCAGATTTAGCTGAGTACCTTACCCGTTTCGAGCAAGTCGACATGGTGCCTAAAGGTAGCTCACTCAAGTTATGTTTAGTGGCAGAAAGTAAAGCCGATGTTTATCCTCGCCTTGGCCCGACTTCAGAGTGGGACACCGGAGCCGGACACGCAGTGGCAAGTATCGCAGGGGCAAAGGTCAGCCAAGTGAATGGCGAGCCTCTGCGCTACAATCAAAAAGCCGAGTATCTTAACCCCTATTTTGTAGTTTCTAGGTTGGAAGACTAAACGAGACGGTTTTAATAGCTTAAGCTAGTTCACGTAAGACCAGTCGAACTAACGTTCGACTGGTTTGTTGGCTGCGCGAGTTAGAACTTTATCGTATACGCTTTTTAAAACCGCTCTTGGTATTTCAAGCAAAAATACCTCCTTTACGAGCTGCTCCAGCTGGGAAAAGCTCTCTACTGCTGTTTCAGTAACGCTGCCATCGCATTCATGCCATTCAAAATAGCTCTGATTGCGCAGCAAATAGCGATGGCAATCTGTAATTCGAGAAACCACTAGGTTATTCACAAACGCTGCTTCAGGGTGTTGATGGGAATAAAAGTGTGCCACTTCACAATCGGATTCGAACACCTCAGCAAGGTCGACATGATAAAGAGTGAGCGGTGCTTCTCCCTCCTCTAACAAAGTCACTTTGACTGTGTCTGCTGTTTTTTGTACCTGATAAGTCTGCTGACCCTGGATAGTTAAGGCCTGATTGATGTTAATTGGTGCCCGAGGAGATTTCACACCAAAGCCAACATCTACAAGATATTGCTCACCATCTAGCTCTAATAGTGTGATGCGGTGAGAACGAGGGTTGGTTAAACTACCATTCAACATGACTCTTCCCAACACAGGCCTTACATTGAAACCAAGCTGTTGTAGTGCAAGAAATGCTACCTTATTGTGCTCAAAGCAATATCCACCTTGCTTGCCACTTACCAAACGCTCAAAAAGCGGCTGTTCATCAAGGAGTAAGCGCTCTCCGTACATGGCATTGATACTAGAAAAAGAAAAATGAGATTGATGCTTTTGTTGCAGCTCAGTAACAAGCGCAAGCCCCTCTGAACATTGCAAATTCAAACTTTCAAGATATTGATTAATTTTTACTTTTAAATCCATGACTAGCTCCTTAAGTTGATAAGCTTAGGTTAAAACCTCAACCCGACTTTAGGTCAATAGATTATTTTAAAATAATTTTTGGCACTCAAAATGAACCTTAAGTTTAACGTAGCTCAACAAAGCTAAGCATCATTTTTTATTCTCTTTAAGCCTATAAACTGGGCGACTGTAAGCTAACCAAATAATTGATGAACTTCAGCCTTACCTCGAGCCAAACGTTTAGCATTCGCAACACCGAGCGGCTTTGACATAAAATAGCCTTGAGTTTGATGACAATAAAGCCTTGATAACGCATCAAGCTGTGCTGCCGTTTCAATACCTTCGGCTGTCACTACAAGGTTAAAGCTGTTCGCAATGGCACAAATCGCTTCGATCAGTTGCGTCGCCTTACCGCCCTGTTCAATACCTGACATAAATGCCCTATCTATTTTAACGCCATCCACTGGAAGATGATTTAGTCGTGCAAGGCTGCTATAGCCGGTACCAAAGTCATCAATATAAATACCAAATCCCGCTTGATGTAGCTGCTCAAGCGGCCCAATAAGCATATTTTCCTCTGCCATCATAGCGGACTCCGTAAGTTCAAGCTTGATCTGTTCCATCGCAATTCCCTCATCTTTACAACGAGACATTAACCAAGCAGCAAACTCAGGCGATTGGAGCTGCAGTGGAGAAACATTGACAGCTATAAAAAGCATACTGTCCCCTACTTCATTCATAAAACTTAGCGCCTGATCAAACACCCAACGACCAAGCTCCGAAATCTTCGCACATTGTTCTGCAATAGGAATAAATTCCGCGGGACTCACTTCTCCAAGCGTTGGGCTATTCCAACGTAACAGAGCTTCAAATCCTTTTAGATTCTGCCCTTGCTGACAATAGACGGGTTGCAAGTTCAGATTTAATTCACGTGACATTACCATTGCTTGAAGTGCTTGCTCAATCTGGATTTTTCGACCAGCTTCACAAGCGATTGCATTAGTGAATACATGGTAGGTATTCTTGCCTCGCTTCTTCGCCTCATACATAGCAATATCAGCATCATGTAGTAGTTTCTCAGCATCGTAATTTAGACAAGGAACGGTAAAGTGACGTACACCGACACTACCGCTCACAGAATGACTATTGCCCTGATACAAAAATGGTGCTCGGATCCGCGCAAGAATATCTTCTAATACTCCCTCTATTGGTTGAGGTAGATGTTCATCGTAAATAAGGACGGCGAATTCATCTCCACCAAGTCGAGCAATATCTGCAAAGCTACTAAGCAGCGTGCGCATTCGCGTTGCAAACTCGATAAGTAGCTTATCGCCTGATTGATGGCCCAAAGTATCGTTTATGAGTTTAAAGCGGTCTAAATCTATATACAGCAGGGTAAATTTGGCGTTTCTACGCTCACGGAGCTTATCAACCAAAGGCACAAAACTTTGGCGATTTAGCAGATCGGTCAAGCTGTCATGTTGCGCTTTATAGTGTAATTGTTCTTGGAATAGTTTCGCCTGAGTTATGTCCGTCACTCTCCCCTCGTATAGGCAACTATCTGGTTGATGCAACCAATTCCCAGAGTGTCTAAGCCAGATGTGCTCCCCAGACTCAGCCTTTGCCAGCCACTCCATTTCTTGGTGAGCTCGCTTCATAGCAACAATCTGGTTCCACTGCTCATGACATTCAGGATCTTGCATAAGCACAGCAAAGTTCGTATCAGGCGAAGGAATGCGCCCAGCAAAAAGCAACTGATTGAATGCAGGGTTAGAGTCAATAATATGGCCATGACGATTTAGTACAAACAAACCTTCATGACTATTAAAAAACAAACTTTTATATTTACGCTCTGCAGCGACCTGTTGCTGCAAAGCCCCCAATCGCTTATTAGATTCAATTTGTAATCTGTGGTTCGACACCTCGAGGCTTTTGGTTCTTTCAATCACTAAACTATTGACAGTTTCATTCCGGTTTTTCAGTTGTCTTAGCTGGAGCCACACCAATAAAATACATGCAGCCAAAATAGCTAAAAAGAGTACAATCAGCACACTATGATTATTTAACCAACTTGGATGTAAACACGCCTCATCATACAACTGCATAGTAATAGACAAACCATAAAAATTAATGGTGTGTACCGCACTTGGCGTTAAGCTATTAAGGTCAAAACGTTTCTGCCAATCGGAGCTATAAATAATTTCATTTTTTGAAGAGACCAATATGTGTTGCTTGCGCTGTTGGTAGAGTTGCCCAAATAATGAATCTAGCAACATTGGCAGCTCGAAGCTTAACCCTAATAACGTCTTAAGCTCTCCAAGTCGAGGCTGCTCTATCAAGACACTGAGTTTTTGTCTATCTGGCCAGACATAAGTTGTTAGGTCATTCTCATCTCGCTCTGCAAAAATATCTTGTGCGAGTACACGCGCTTGCCCAACCGTTTGGCCAACTTCAGACACAGGTGCAGCGCGGGTAACCACCAACCACTGTTCAGCCTGTTCCTCTACTTCGCGTCTGACTTTAAAGTCAAAATAACCCCTTTCTCGCTGCACTTTTTCTAAAATAGAGAATTGATCTGGTGAAACCGCCGCGTATGTCTCCATACTCAACCCTAAGTTCGCCGTGGTAAGCTGTGATTGTGCTATCTCGTAAAAGTCAGCATCTTGGTGGGTGTTAAGGTAGGCATCTATCGAATACAGTAGGTGGGCAACGTGCTGCAACTTACCATCTAACAAGTATTCTAAGCGTGTTAATTCTTGTGCCCTTTTACTATCGGACTGATTTTGATAGTAAACATTCACTATCACCCCGACATAAATTAATGTAGCAAATAATAATAATAGCCATAATGCAGGGAAAGCGCGCTTAAAAAGCACTCGAGCTTTAGTGAGCCTGGCGCTTGTAAAAATACGTCGTTTAAGTCTGGACATCTTCATTGAACATTGTATGCTACACCCATTCGATAATAATTCTTATTTGCAATGAATAAAAGTAAACTTTTCCTTTTTTTGCTCTTTTGGGTACATTTTGGTCAAGCGGTTGCGAAGCAGCCCCACACCTCGCAAGTAAACGTCTATTCATTTAGAAAATATGAATTAATTCAACCTGTCCTTAAGGCATTTGAAAAGGAGACTGGGATCACCGTAAACCTAGTAAATGGTAAATCAGCACAACTGCTTGAGCGTCTCAAAAGCGATGGTGCCCACTCAAAGGCCGATGTGTTACTCACCTCCGATCTTATTCAGTTGCATGATTACAAAACACTACTGCGGCCTATCGACAAGATCACAAATTGGCAAGCAGTAAATCATGAACTCAAGGATGATGATAAGCGTTGGATCAGCGTTTCTATAAGGACACGCGCATTATTCCGTAAAAAAGGCGTTTCTACCCCCTTGCCAGAACACTTTTCAGATTTAGATAAAGCACTTTATAAGGGTAAATTTTGCATTCGCCAGTGGTCTCATAGTTATAACTTGACGTTAGCATCGAGCCTCTATGCTTCTTCACATAACAATGACTCCGCATGGCTCAGCCAAGCCAATGCGCTATTAGCAAAGCGCCCTGTTGGAGGAGATAGAGATCAACTGCGAGCGCTTGCACAAGGCCAATGCGAATTCGCGTTGGCAAATCACTACTACTGGAGCATGATGCAGCACTCCGAAAATAAGCGCGACAAGGCCCTTGCCGAACAGCTAGAAATCCACTTTCTGAAAATGCACTCGGGAAAAACGCCTATTTCTACCACGACAGTTGCTATAGCAAAGCACTCACCCAATGCACACAATGCCGAGCTATTTATTGATTTCTTGCTGAAACCGAGTACTCAGTCCATGTATGCTAATTTACTTCATGAATACCCTGTGATTCAGAGCTCGAACACAGTTCCTGCTCCATTTCTTCCCGCCATGCAACAGGTGAAGCTTGGCCTGCAGCAAGTCTCACGAGCCCAGCGAGCCATTAACTCACTCAGCAAAGATCACTTGTAAGTCACAGTTAAATACTGGCACAGGTCCATCGAAAAGCTGCTGCCGGGTAAATGTTTTTGCAGGCTTCGGCCCGTGCAGTGTCTGTACTATATGTTCTCGCTCGGAATACACTTGCTGGTAAGGATGTTGTTCGGGCTTCTCACGCCACGTGAGCGTGAGATATTTACTTTTATAAGTCCAACGCCCCCGATACTCAGTGCCAACTTGCTGCCAATGACCACTAGATTTCAGCTGCAATTGGATAGAATCGTCTTTGCATTGGTGGGCAAATAATAGATCTGGCAATGCTTGAACAGCTCTGTTTTGCACCAAATACAATCCTGCATTATTTGGAGTATAGCGATGCCTTTGCATATTAAATTCAGAGATTGTCAGCGAATCAAAACCAATCTCTCTAACCACATATTCAATCTCCCTATGCCACTTGTCACCTGAAGTCATCGGTGGAATATTCAAGCGTGCATCTTCATATTGTTGAGGTACGGGAAGCTCTGTAAAACGATAATGAATATCTCGCTCTTCTAAAGCTTTAACTAGATCCGCTCTGGTACTGTCATCAAGACCAGACTCAAAAATATGTAGAGTTTGGATGCTACAACCACTCAATAGTAAAGCGGCCATTGCGAAGATACGTTGCATTGTCATCCTTGGTGTTATGCCTCGGTTTGAAATGCACCTAATCTAGGTAGTGCATTTCAACCTCAGTCTTATTAATACCTTAGATTAACACCTAGATAGCCAATTTTGAACAGATGATTTAGGATAGAGAATATCTTTAAACAATCGATGCTGTTGATGACGTAGGTGCTGTTCCTGACTTGGCAGTCCCGCTTGCACCTGACTATGATGCTCATTGAATCGAGAGATGACCGAAAGCTTATCCTTGGCTTGCGTAAGAGACTCATTGACATAGTGACGTACATCATCCGCGGTCATTAGATCAGTCTTATCTACGTTCATAAGCTCTTTTCTTAATGCTGTGCGAATACCCATCGTTGCCTCCATATAATACTGATAAAAACAAATCGCGTGGTCGGCGTGCAAGATACACACCAAATGCTTCAGTAATGTTAAAGACCTCAGATTTAACGAAAAAGTTTCGTCATTCATCGCAGTAATTTTATATACTGTCGTATAAGACAATGAGGCACTGGCCGTGTTAAGTAAATACGGCATGTTGAGGTTAATTAAATGCAAGATGGGTTTATTGAAATTGAGCTTGAAGAAGAGCCAATAGAATTATGTAACCTTTTGAAAGTACTGGACTTAGCAGAAACTGGTGGACATGCTAAGTTACTGATCACTGAAGGTTATGTAGCAGTCAACGATGAAATATGTACGCAAAAGCGTAAAAAGATTTATTCAGGCGATATTCTGCATTTTGATGGTGATGAATTTCATTTAACCTTAGCACCTGATGCAACGCCACAACCCCGTGCGGTAGCCACACCACGCGCCGAAACGGCACCAAAATCAAGTAAGAAAAAACGACAAAAGTCAGGAAAATCTTACACACAAGTAGACAAAAATACAGGTCGAAAGCCCATTTCCTTTGGCTGATAATTCCACACGCTGACACACTTAATAACAAAAAGGCTCACCTTTTTAGTGCACTGATACCCCGCTAAAGTGCACTTCCCCCTTGAAAAAGTACTCAATCAACACTAGGACTATAAGAAGTATAAAAAAGCAGCAAATCTGCAACTGGTACATTCTATGCACCATGTTTTGCATTTTTAGAACCAAACCAATTCGCTTAATTTGATGCTCTACTTCCCTATTAACATAGAGCAAACCTTAAGTGCAGTTGGTATAAGGAAAGGGTCAAGCATGAATAACTCATATAACACCCTGACTCAGCTTACCGTCGGCGAACGTCAGGTCCATATTCACTCACTTCCAGCTTTAAGCGACAGAGCAAGAAGATTACCGTTTTCGCTTAAAATTTTATTAGAGAATTTACTGCGTCATGAAGATGGCAAAAACGTGACTGCTCAAGACATCGATGCCTTACTCAACTGGAAACCGGAAGATAAACCCAGTAAAGAAGTTGCTTTTACGCCTGCGCGCGTTGTGATGCAAGACTTTACAGGCGTACCGGCCATCGTGGATCTTGCAGCAATGCGTGATGCTATGGCTAAACTCGGCGGAGATCCAAACAAAATCAACCCCTTATCACCCGCTGAAATGGTCATAGACCACTCAGTACAAGTAGACGAATATGGCCACGATGGTGCCTTTGATCTTAATGCTAAGTTAGAGTACCAACGCAATAAAGAGCGCTATGAGTTTTTGCGCTGGGGGCAAGGCGCGTTTGACAATCTAAAAGTGGTGCCACCCGCAACTGGGATCGTGCACCAAGTCAACCTAGAGTATTTAGCACGTGTGGTATTTGAAAAAGAAATCGACGGTATGCCATTCGCTTACCCTGATACATTAGTAGGAACTGACTCTCATACAACAATGATCAATGGCCTTGGTATTTTGGGTTGGGGCGTAGGTGGCATTGAGGCCGAAGCCGCTATGCTTGGTCAGCCAATTTCACTGCTCATTCCTCAGGTCGTTGGTTTTAAACTTGAAGGGCAGTTGCCTGAAGGTACAACCGCAACAGACTTGGTACTCACCGTGACACAAATGCTACGTGAACATGGCGTAGTGGGTAAGTTTGTCGAATTCTTTGGTGATGGTTTAGCAGACTTACCACTTGCTGATCGTGCTACCATCGCCAATATGGCTCCTGAATATGGGGCAACCTGCGGTATTTTCCCCATTGATAACGAAACCCTGGAATATCTGCGATTAACTAATCGTGATGAAGAAAAAATTGCACTGATAGAAGGTTATGCTAAGCATCAAGGTATGTGGCGAGAACCCGGTGATGAACCACTTTACACCGACGTACTGACACTAGACTTAGCGACAGTGGTTCCGAGCCTTGCAGGTCCAAAGCGCCCACAAGATAGAATTCCTCTCAATGACGCAGGCAAAACAATTCAAGCCCATTTAGGTGAATTCCAGCATGAACGCAGTGAAAAAAATGCCGTGTCAGATCAAGATGAAGCTCGCACTGTTGGTGAAGGCGGAACTTCTCGGGTTGCTCAAAATGAGCCCGCAACACTTGGCGTTGGTAAGGTTAAATTTAAAGAGCAAGAGTTTGAATTAGTCGATGGTGCCTGTGTTATTGCCGCTATCACAAGTTGCACAAACACTTCTAACCCAAGTGTTATTCTTGCCGCGGGTCTTGTGGCACAAAAAGCAAAGGCGCTTGGTTTGAAACCTAAGCCTTGGGTGAAAACCTCATTGGCTCCAGGCTCAAAAGTAGTTACCGATTACCTAGAGCAAGCTGACCTTTTAGAACCGCTTGCTGAACTCGGCTTTGACTTAGTCGGCTATGGTTGTACGACTTGTATCGGCAACTCAGGCCCTTTACCAAAAGAAATTAACGAAGCCATCGTTAAACACCAGCTAGTCGTCAGTTCCATTTTATCAGGAAACCGTAACTTTGAGGGGCGGATCCACCAAGATGTAAAAATGAACTTCCTTGCGTCGCCGCCACTTGTCGTTGCCTATGCACTTGCAGGTCGCACTGATATCGATGTCTATAATGAGCCACTGTGCCAAACCGATCATGGACAGGATGTATTCTTAAAAGACATATGGCCATCGGTCTCTGAAGTCAGTGAACTTGTATCTCAGACTGTCACACAAGCCATGTTTGAGAAGAACTATGCTGACGTTTACCAAGGCGACCAACATTGGCAACAAATCGCGGTAAATCAGAGCGAGCGCTATGATTGGCAAGATAGCTCCACTTATATTCGAAAAGCCCCTTTCTTTGATGATATGAGTAAAGAGCCACCTGGGATCCCCAGTATCAAAGGCGCACGCTGCCTCGCCAAATTAGGCGACTCTGTAACGACTGACCACATTTCTCCAGCAGGTAATATTAAAGCCTCGGCACCAGCAGGGGAGTATTTGCAAGCACAAGGAGTAAAGCAAGCTGACTTTAATTCTTATGGTTCGCGTCGTGGTAACCACGAAGTTATGATGCGGGGTACATTCGCAAATGTACGCTTACGCAATCAATTGGCTCCAGGTACCGAAGGTGGTATTACCCGCCTATTACCCGAGGGCGAACTTATGAGTATTTTCGATGCTGCGGAGCAGTACCAACAGCGTAATACGCCACTCGTAGTGCTCGCTGGTAGTGAATACGGTACAGGTTCATCACGGGATTGGGCTGCTAAAGGGTCTTTACTACTTGGTATTAAAGCTGTACTTGCTAAAAGCTATGAACGAATTCACCGTTCTAACCTCATCGGTATGGGGGTACTACCACTGCAGTTTAAATCAGGTGATGGCCACGAGGAACTAGAATTAACAGGTGAAGAAGAGTTCGAAATTGAAGGAATATACGATACATCAACCGAAGTAATAGTCACTGCAACTAATGCGGATGGCAAAGAAGTCAAGTTTTCGGCGGATATCAGGATCGATACCCCCAAAGAGTGGGAGTACTACCAACATGGCGGCATTTTGCAGTATGTATTGAGACAAATGCTTAATTAACCCAACAACATTTAAGGGAGCATAGCGCCGAAGTTGAAAGTCCGCGCTATGCTCTACTTTTATTTCTAGCCTCACAAAAGTTTTTCACTGTTTTCAATCTTGTTACGGTGAAGCAGTACAACCTTAAGTATCAAAGCCGTCCAGTAAAAATAAGTGTAACAGTGTTGAGATCGGCATCGTTTAGATCCGATCCCAAGCCAAATCGCAACGCTGTATGAGCGTTAAACCAGTACTCTGTTTGCAGCTCAACAATAGACTCATTAAACTCTTCTTCTTGCAGCCTCGCTGACACCGCAACCTGCCAGTCTTTGGCAAAGTGATAACCAGCTTGCACTTGCCAAAAGTCCGTATCAGCCGCAACTTTTTGCATTTTCACATCCCATCCAACCCCATCCTCAATCTCGGTATACCTAAAAAAGGGAGCTAGTGCTGTTTCAGTGCTACGTTCATCTACACCAAAGCTATCAAACTCTGAGCGCTGACCGATCAATGTTAAACCTAACTGCATATTACGGCTCACAAAACGACCAACTTGTAACAGCGCAATAGTGTCTTTAGTAGAAGTGAAAAATGCTTCATCATCTCTAAATTGGGTTATATCTACCTCAACCCGCCAATGCCGCCCGATAAACAGCTCAGCATCAGCTTGGTACAGTTGCCAATCATCATTTGAGAACCCGCCAAAAGAGAAGTTATCACTTTTTTGTATATATCCCTGTAAGCTGTACGGTGTGCTATTATTTTCCAGAGTTGTCAGATAATGTTTATACTGAACTCCTAAGAATCCGTCCTCAATTTCTAAAAATTCACCAAAACCGATACTTACTTCATGTGAATTGGCTGCACTCACACCTGAATAAAGTAGCAAGCTAAGTATTGGAAGTACTTTCATGTTTTCCCCTTTTCGATAATGCAAAGATTGTAACGATGAGAAAAAATCGCCATAGTAAAAAAGTGTAAGCATATGTATATAAAAGGAGGACAAACATGTCCATATGGTTTAACCCAATTAGTCTTGAGCTATGTAAATCGTTAGAAGAGGGAGCGACGGGAAAAGGCACGCTCATGAAGACGCTAGGAATAGAAATCAGTGAAGTGGGTGACGACTATCTAGTTGCCACTATGCCAGCCATTCCTGAGCATCATAACCCAATGGGTATGGTTCATGGCGGCGCAAACGTCGCTTTGGCGGAGACTGTTGCAAGCTACGCAGCAAATTTTGTTGTAGATACCAAACAATTCTACTGCGTAGGGCAAGAAATAAATGCGAATCACTTAAAGGCATCAAGAACAGGAATACTCACAGCCGTAGCTAAGCCTGTACACCTAGGAAAACGTTCATCTGTGTGGGAAATCCGTATTACTAACAGTCGCAACGAACTATGCTGCATTTCCAGAATGACCGCCGCGGTTGTATCACGCTAAAACTTGATCTATCACAATTACAAAAAATCAAACCCACCTCACTATTATTGCAACACAAAGAATAGTGAGGTGGTAATGTGTCAACTCAAAAGCTTTGGCCTCTTCATACGCTCATCGTAGTGGGATTAATTTTAATTTTCACGGGCCACACCATGTTAACGAGCGACTGGTTGAACGATCTTGGTCCGAGTGGTTTTATTATTGGTGCGAGCTGTGTCGCGCTCGGTCTCATTTGCTCTTTACCGACTAAAATATATCTGACCATTTTGCTGATGCGTCGAGAGCGCCGCGATTAGCGCATACCAGCTTGATATTGGGACGGTTTTACTGCACCCTGAGCGTCTACGTTTATAAAGGTAATCAGTTTGTGGAAAAGGTCGACACCCTAATTATTGGCGCTGGCGTTGTAGGTTTAGCAATAGCGGCAAAGCTCAGCCATAGCCGCAGCGTTATTGTTATAGATAAAGAATCTCGCGTTGGTGAGCATACGAGTAGCCGAAATAGTGAAGTGATCCACGCAGGCATTTACTACCCCCATGGTAGTTTAAAACACCAGCTATGCGTTAGAGGGAAAGCGCTTCTTTATACACACTGTGAGCAGCTAAACATTCCCTATCAGCGACTCGGAAAATTCATTGTCGCGACAAACGACGAGGAAGCGCAAAGCCTAGAAAAAATTAAGACTCGTGCCCATACTAACTCTGTCACAGACATTGACTTTGCTTCATCCAAACTAATCAAGCAACAGCTTAGCTATTTGAAAATACATAGCGCACTATTCTCCCCCTCCACCGGTATTTTAGATAGTCACCAATTTATGTTGTCACTCATCGCTGAGATTGAAAGTAATGGGGGGATTGTCGCAACGCAAAGTGAGTTTATTCACGCACAGCAATTAGACAGTGATTTTATTGTTGCGATGCGCTGCAATGGCGAGCTGTTCGAAATGGGCTGCAGCCAGCTGATAAACAGCGCCGGACTGAACGCGCCAGATGTATTCAATAAAGTTACCGGTGATAGCGACAAAGCCTTCGCCTATTATTGTCGTGGCCGTTACTATCGCTATCAGGGCAAGCACCCTTTTCAACAGCTCATCTATCCTCTACCTAACACGCATGGATTGGGCGTACACGCGACATTAGATTTAGCTGGGCAACTTAAGTTTGGTCCTGATACCGACTATATTGAAAACATTG
Source organism: Pseudoalteromonas galatheae (assembly GCF_005886105.2). Taxonomy (NCBI): domain Bacteria; kingdom Pseudomonadati; phylum Pseudomonadota; class Gammaproteobacteria; order Alteromonadales; family Pseudoalteromonadaceae; genus Pseudoalteromonas; species Pseudoalteromonas galatheae. The sequence continues at coordinate 14,358 of NZ_PNCO02000003.1, read as the reverse complement.
ATTACCAATTTGATGATTCCGAAAAAGCGCGCTTTGTCGCCGCAATAAAACGATACTGGCCAACTCTGGATGAGAGCAGACTAACAGCGGATTACACTGGAATAAGACCCAAGTTAAGCAAAGAAAAGCAAAGTGACTTTGTAATTCAGTTCGAGGCAGCACATGGAATATCAGGCTTTGTTAACTTAATGGCAATTGAGTCACCAGGATTGACTGCGAGTCTCGCCATTGCAGAATATATTGAACAACGACTTTAGCGCTGGTTTTCCTCCAGCGCCTTTTCAAGCTGTTTCTTTCTATCATTCATTAGCTGTTGGACGTTTTTCGCATCTTCCATCACCTGCTTTACCGCTTTTGGATTTAATGCCGTTGGTAATGCCGAAGCGGTTTCTTTACTTGCGACTTGCTCTGGTTGTTTATTCAAAATGCTAGTGTCTTCGGCTGCTACCACGGTAATTTTACGTTCGTCTAATTGGTAATGCTGCGACTCGCCGTTTGGGCTGGGTTTATCTGAGTAATGCCATTGTCCTTTGGCATCCTGCCAACGATACACTTGTAGCAAAGGTGTGGGCTGTTGAGTGTCGTCACTCACTAGTTCCTTAGTGTGTGTCTTCACTTTCTCAAGCGCTGTCACACCTTGATAGGTTAATTCTGTTACCTGCTGCTCAACCTTGTTGGTCAACGAATTTACACTTAACCATGGTTTTCCATCAGGGCGCTTCAATACAAATAAACTGGCTAACGCCACCAGCATTATCATAATCATCAAGTAACTTGCGGCTTTCATCTTCATACTCTGACTTTCCTTAGAGCCCATACTTTAACAGGATCTGCTTAAATTGCTCAGTTTTTTTGAAGTCGGTATAAAAGTGATTAAAGTCATCACACAATTTTTTCGCTCTTTGAGTGCGACCAAACTGCAATTGCAACGGCGCCACATCAGAAACCCCATGCACGCTGATCGTACTTTTGAATACTGGATATTTCAGCTGTAACCAACGCAGTGTTGGTTCGCCAACAATAGAGAAAGCGAGACCTTTGTCACTTCCTCCTGCAAGCACGGACAAGATATCAAATTCTGAGTAATAGTCTTTGCGCTGCAGCAAGTTATTATCAAAAGACAGCTCTAACTGAGGGTAGGTATAGCCAAATCGACCTAAAAATAAACGTTCATTTAAGCCATTTATATCAAATTTCCCACTCTCCTTGTGTGTAACAAATACATCTTCAACCGTATAAATTGGCTCACTCCAACACATTTGCATTGTGCCACGATACCAATGCTCAGACTCCATACGCACATCGACATTCCCTCGTTCAATTGCTATGGAAGAACGCTTTTCTGGATAAACTAGATAATGTGGTTGGTAGTGATATTGAGCCGAAAATAGCTCAAAAATATCGATCAGCACTCCCTGCTCTTGAGCATGCTCAATAATAAAAGGAGGATAATACTGAACTGCAAAATTGATAAACGTTTTGCTCTCTTCTGCTGCTTTAGCCTGCCCGAAAAAAAACAGAGCACAACTAAGTAACAGTCTTGTCTTGGGTAAGTAGATCAAAGCCACCTCCAAGACCTTGAACAAATAATAGACTAAGTATGACCGATCGCAGGGAATTTCCAAGTCAAAAAACCAGCCACACTCAAATCTGCTAAATGGACATTGGGGGTCTAAATACCATCACCATCAATATGCAGCCCACACTCACGATTCAAACCGAAGAAGCGTGTTTCTTCCTCTGTCATGCCGGGCTCAAGCTTACGGGTGGTGTGAACATCCCCCATAGAAACATAACCTTGTTCCCAGAGCGGGTGATAAGGTAAATCAAATTTTGTAAGATATTGATACACATCACGATTATGCCAGTCAATAATAGGGTAAAACTTGACCGTGCCGCGGCTGAGCTCAACGATTGGCTTATCCGCACGTGTTGAGGATTGTTGACGACGTAAGCCACTGAACCAAGTGCCAGCGCTAAGTTCACGCAACGCTTGAGTCATTGGCTCAACTTTATTCAGTGTATTGTATTTTTTAATACCCTCTTCGCCTTGCTCCCATAACTTACCATACACCGCTTCTTGCCAAGCCGGGCTCTGTTTAGCTCGATATACCTTAAGGTTGAGTGCCAAACGCTCTGACAGTGATTCAATAAATTGATACGTCTCAGGAAACAAATAACCTGTATCGGTAAGTACCACGGGAATATCAGGCTGCTGCTGGGTCAAAAGATGTAACATAACCGCAGCTTGAATACCGAAACTAGAAGACAAAAAGTGAGTATCCGGTAAGTTTTCCAGTGCCCAAGCCACTCTCTGCTCGGCAGTTTTATCACTCAGCAGGGCATTAGCATCCGCGAGTAGCATCTGCTGAGTTGCACTGTCCAGAGTCAATATTTGCTTAAAATCACTCATTTTCTCATCCAATGGGCAGCAGAGCTGCCCGTTCTAAATCAAGCGTGGAAATCAGTTTTTGACACTTTGACTTCCGCAACGATTTCTTTGCGGATGACATAGTCACCAAAACATTCGTCTTCGTTGCGCTCACTGACCCACTGACCAATCAACTCATCTAGCGCTGGCAGGAAGACGTCTTCACCAACATTCTCCAAATACAGCTTAGGAATGCGAGTACCGGCACGGTTACCACCTAAATACATATTGTATTTACCAGGACCTTTACCCACGAATCCAACCTCAGCTAGCATCGCTCGACCACAGCCGTTAGGGCAACCAACTACACGAAGGATAATATTCTCTTCAGCAACCTCATGCTTGGCGAGCAACTCTTCTACCTTTGTCACAAGCTCAGGTAAGTAACGCTCTGCCTCAGCCATCGCAAGTGGACACGTCGGTAACGATACACATGCCATTGAGTTCTTGCGCTGCTCTGAATGCTGGTTATCTATCAAACCATGCTCGCGGGCAATTTGTTCGATTTGCGCTTTATCTTCAGCCGCAACTCCCGCAATAATTAAATTTTGATTTGCAGTCATGCGGAAATCCCCTTTGTGGATTTCTGCAATTTTGCGACAACCTGTTTTTAGCGGTTTATCTGGGAAATCTAAAATACGGCCATTTTCGATAAACACCGTTAAGTGATGCTTACCATCAATACCTTCAACCCAACCAAAACGGTCACCACGGTGGGTGAATTCATAAGGACGGCTTGGCTCAAATTTCATACCGGCACGGTTTTCAACTTCCGCTTTAAACGCCTCAGTGCCAAATGTATCTAGCGTATATTTAGTTTTTGCATTTTTACGGTTTACTCGGTTACCCCAGTCACGTTGCACAGAGACCACATGCTCAGCAACGGCAAGCGTGTGCTCAAGCGGAATAAAGCCAAGGTCATCAGCTTTGCGTGGATAGGTATTAACGTCACCATGGGTCATCGCCAAACCACCACCCACAAGCACATTAAAGCCAACTAGCTTGCCCTCATCTGCAATAGCAACAAAGTTGAGGTCATTGGCATGCACGTCTACCTCGTTATTTGGTGGTATGGTTACCGTGGTTTTGAACTTACGTGGTAAATACGTATCACCCAAAATCGGCTCGGCCGTTGTTTCCGTTTTTTCACCATTCAACCAGATCTCAGCGTAAGCTTTGGTTTTTGGTAGCAAGTGTTCTGAAATTTTAGCCGCCCACTCGTACGCTTCTTGGTGTAACTCAGACTCGACCGGGTTAGTTGTACATAACACGTTGCGGTTTACATCACCTGCCGTCGCAATAGAATCAATACCTACGCTATTCAGCAGCTGGTGCATCCCTTTGATGTTTGGCTTCAATACACCGTGGAACTGGAAAGTTTGACGCGTTGTTAGACGAATGCTCCCATACATAGTTTTATCCGCTGCAAACTCGTCAATCGCCAACCACTGATGTGGTTTAATGATACCGCCAGGCATACGAGCGCGAAGCATCACGTTATGCAATGGCTCAAGGCGTTGCTTAGTACGCTCAGGGCGGATATCGCGGTCGTCTTGCTGATACATACCGTGGAAACGGATCAATTGGAAGTTATCCGCAGTAAAGCCACCGGTTAGCTGATCGGTCAGATCCGTTGAAATTGTGCCACGTAAGTGGGCACTTTGTGACTTCAAACGCTCATTATCAGAAAACTTTGCGTTTGCATCGAGCTTACTATTCGGTTTGATTTCAGAGTTGCTCATTGTCTTTCCTACATTAAAATTGGCTGACGGTATAACAAGACGCGTTAGTAAACGTCTTTCTGATAACGGTTTGCGCTACGCAATGCTTTAAGATATTGCTCAGCTTGTTCATCATCTTTCCCTCCATGGGTTTTAATGATGTCGATAAGTGCTTGGTGTACATCTTTGGCCATTCTGCTAGCGTCACCACAGACATAAAAATGGGCGCCCTTTTCAAGCCATGCAAATACAGCTTCGCCCTTCTCGCGCAGTCTATCTTGCACGTAAATCTTTTCTGCCTGATCACGGCTAAATGCCAAATCTACATGTGTTAATAAACCCGACTTTACATACTTTTGAATTTCTACTTGATAAAGGAAATCTTCCGTAAAGTGTGGATTACCAAAGAACAGCCAGTTTTCACCCTCTGCGTCACGCGCCTCACGCTCTTGCAAAAAGGCTCTGAACGGTGCGATACCTGTACCTGGGCCAACCATAATCACAGGTGTGGCATTGTCCGCTGGTAATCTAAAGTTATCGTTGTGCTCACTGAATACTTTCACTTTCGTGCCTTCTTCAGCTCGATTCGCTAAATAACCAGAGCAGCCACCAAAGTGTTTTTCACCAAAGGTATCAAATTCAACTAGCCCTACGGTTAAATGCACCTCTTCTTCCACCTCTGCTTGGCTTGACGCGATAGAGTACAGGCGTGCTTGCAATTTGCGACAGCAATCAACTAGCGCTTGCGCCTCAATGTTCGCAGGGTTTTGCTTAATCACATCAAAGATTTGTCGCTCTTCAATATACGCACGCAATGCCGCTTTATCGTTTGTAAGTGCGCTTAGCTCCTCATTCCCAGTTGCAATCGCATACTTCTCAACGAAACCGGGATATGACTGTGTTAACTCAAGGTGTTCAATTAATGCTGTTTCTAACGAAACGGTGAGTTCACCTATTTTTACGGTTTGCGCTTTGTCGAGTTTTAAGACATCGATCACCGCTGCCACTTCTTGTGGGTCATTTAAGAAGTACACGCCAAGTGAATCACCCGGCTGATAAGTGATATCGGAACCTTCAAGGGAAATTTCAATGTGACGCACATCTTTGCTTGAGTTTCTGCCGGTGATCTTTTGTACCACACTCAGCTCAGCCGCAAATGGATTTTGCTTTGTATATTGGCTCGCTGCGGCCTGAGGCGCACCAAACGGCATGCTGATAACCTTACCACCACCTGCTTGCTGCTGAGCTTTAAGCGCAGGCTCCAATGCATCTAGCGCCTGTGCGATCCACGCCTCAGCTTCAGCCTCATAATCCACATCTAAGTCAGCTCGCGGCACAACAATTTCAGCGCCAAGCGCAGCCAAGCGCGCTTCAAAATCCTTTGCTGTTTGGCAGAAGAATTCATAACTTGAATCACCAAGACCAATCACTGCTTGCTTTACACCTTCCAACTTAGGCGCCTTTTTACCTGCTAAAAATTCATGCAATGCTTCTGCATCTTCTGGTGGCTCACCCTCACCGTAAGTAGAGACAGCAATCACTAAGAACTTCTCTTTCTTCAGGTTGGCAGGTTTGTAGTCAGCCATATTGACTAACTTAGTTGTCAAGCCACGCGCTTCCGCCTGAGCTTTAATTTGGTTTGCAACCCCTTTTGCGTTACCAGTTTGTGAACCAAATAAAATAGTCAGAGGTGCAGACTCGTCAGCGCCCGCTGCTGCTTGCCCAGCAATACCTGATAATGCAGCTGAATTTGCGGTTGCAGCTAAATAGCCACTCACCCATGCCTGTTGGATTGGATTTAACTCTCCAACTAAGCCTTGTAGTTTTTGCAGTTGTTCATGTGTCAGCGGACTTGCTGCAGCATTAAGTTGACTTAACAACATCATGGATCCCCGTACCCAAAAGGTTTTGCTTGCTCATTGCATCACTGGCTCGCACAGAGCGTAGCCTACTTTTATTAGCGTGAAGCATACGTGGCAAATTGAGAGATCAAAAAGAATAGAATCTGCTTTTATATTCCTTTTAGTTATTGAAGATCGAAAAGTCCAAAGAAAACAGATTAAAAGAAGTTCGATATTTAACCGCCAAAAAGTTTAACATTGCCGTAACAGTTTTGATGCAAAATCAAACTGTCATATACAGACAAACTAATAATATAAATAAACAAAATAATTGAGAGTAACAATGAAACACGGGAAATATAAAAATCTGATTTTCGGTTCATGCTGCGCTTTACTGAGCGTCAACGTTACCGCACAGGTAACAAATGGCAGCTTCGAGAGTTGGAGTGGTCAAGTACCTACTGGGTGGACAACTATAGACTCGGGCATCGCACTTACTTCGGTTAATACACCAGTAAAAAGCGGTAACCTTGCCGCAGCGGTGCAGGTAACCACAGCAACGCAAAGTAGCACTGACTTACAACAGCAAGTAAACGTTGAAGCGGGTAAAAGCTATCAATTTAGCACTTGGATCTATCATACAGAAGGCGGCGTAAAAGCTCGACTGGTGGTGGATGGCTATCATGGCTATTCAGATCAGTTCAATGTCGGACAGTGGCAACAACTTAGCTATACTTATACCGCAACGGCAACCACGGCGATTAATGTTGGCTTACGCTTTTACGATGGCAGTGGTTTTGACGGCAATGAAACTGTCTACGTTGACGGCTTTGCTCCAACTTCTGCCACACCAGAGCCGCCTCAAAGCTGTCAAAATAATAGTGTCACTCTCGCTTTGATGACCGATAATTATGGTAGCGAAACTAGCTGGAAAATCACTAATACAACAAACACAACAGTTGCTAGTGGTAGTGGCTATAGCAATAACCAATCGGTAAATGAAAACCTATGCCTTAACGACGGTAGTTTTACCTTTACGATTCTAGACAGCTATGGTGACGGAATTTGTTGTACCAATGGTAATGGCCAATACACCTTAACACATGCGGGTACCACACTCGCTTCCGGCGGCCAGTTCGGTAATCGTCAAGATCATGCCTTTACGCTTGGCACAACCACACCTCCCCCTTCTGGCGATGGTTACTATGCCTCCACTGCTGGACTTAGCGGTTATGCACTGAAAACAGAGTTACACCAGATTATTCGTAACCACCAATCACAGGGTTACTCTGCCATTTGGAGCTTTATCGATCAGAACGAGCGCGATCGCCATTTTGAAAAAGATAACAGCATCTTAGATCGCTACTCTGAAAAGCCAACGGCAAATGATAGTATCAACTATGTTTCTACAGGATCCCAGTGCGGCAGTTACAGAAGCGAAGGCGATTGCTATAACCGAGAACACTCATTCCCCAAATCTTGGTTTGGCGGTCAAATAGAACCGATGAATTCGGATATCCATCATATTTTTGCTTCCGATGGCTATGTAAATTCAAAGCGCAGTAACTATCCATTTGGCGAAGTAGGAAGCGCTTCTTATACCTCTAGTAATGGTAGTCGCTTAGGTTCAGCATCTGGCATTAACTACAGCGGTACCGTATTTGAGCCAATTGACAAATTCAAAGGCGATTTTGCTCGTGTCTACTTTTATATGGCAACGCGTTATCAAGATGTGATTGCAAATTGGCAAAACAATACCAGTTACAGCAATGCGGTACTCAATGGCACCCAGCACCAGGTCTTCGAAACTTGGGTCATCAACATGCTAAAAAGATGGCATAACGAAGATCCTGTCGATGCTCTAGAGCAAGCACGCAATCAAGCGGCTTATGAATTTCAGGGTAACAGAAATCCATTTGTAGACCATCCGGAATTTGTCGAAGCAATTTGGTAACGATAAATAAAAAGAAATAAAAAAGGCCAGTTACTGGCCTTTTTTCAATAACATCACTTTGGCTAATATTTAGCGAGGGTTAATTGTAAGTGGCTCAATCGTCACTTTCGCATTACCACTTGCGCCCATATGCCCATTGTAAGTTTGTCCTTCAAACAAGGTGTAAAATACGTCAACGTAGTCATCATCGTTAGTAAACCAGTGGCTTGGCATCGCCTTGATCAATTGATTCGTCAGTTGTGGGATAATCGCATAACCCTGAACATTGGGGTCAGGAATGGCACGCATTACTTGCGTCACAATATCTAAAAACGTCGTAGCTAAGTCTTGGTAATTGGTATTGTCATCTTGCTCCATTAACAATAGATCTGCTGCCTGCCAACGATATCGTTCCCAGTGAATGATAACTTGATTAGGCGTATAGTCCGTACCATCATGATCCAAATAAGGCATATCCACGATATCTAGAATGGGCTCATCTCGAGATGGATTTACCCCAGTCACAATGCCGTAAACTTCCGCAGCCCCAGATACCCAAGGCTCTTCATCGTCATTTAGTCTGATTTTTTTCAATACACTGGTTGAAATCGGCTCCACATCGTCGTTACTCTGCACTTCTATTGATGGCATGACTAAGCCTTGCTTGGCAAACACTTGCCTCATTACCTGCATGCCTTCTTGCTTCACCTTACTACTATCAAGTTCAACAATTAACACCGGCCGCTCAGGCATTGTATGTGCGTCAAGTAAATGTAATTGACCATGCTCATCAAAGGCCTCTACATACTGCCAATGCTTATCATCACCTTTAGGTGCAAAAGCAATTAAAGGCGCTTCACCTTGTTGCCACTTTGTTAGCATTTCGCTAGAAGCAATACGCAACTGGTATAAATTAGAATTATGGTTAGTTAAGCCCTTTAACGAACGAGTGTATTGGCTCGCTTCTGTCATGAGTTGCTGAGCCGCCCCCGAAACTTGTAACTGCTCTAATGAAATAGCATCTTGATATTGGCTAAGTTTAGTTTGAACCTGAGGACCCACACGATTGAGGGATAGCGCTAGCTTTTTCGCAATTTGTTTCTTTATATCAGCCACTTGGACTGGCGCAGCGTTAAATTTATCAAGCTGCTTAAGTGAACTGTAGGTATTAAGGTTAGCCTTGTCTGCAGCTGAGCTTGCGAAAGAGATTCCGCCGAGCATAGCCATCATTAGTGTAGAGATCGTTACATGTTGTTTCATCTTGCGTTCCTAGAAATAATCCGTGTTGTGGAACAAACAAGATAAAACAACAAAATTAAATTATCAACTAGTTAACACCATTAACATACAAAACAATTTAATCTAGCTTTTAGAGTTTTTATACTTCCATTACTAAACACCTGCATTCAGCAAGTATCTGAAAAAGACAAATACAACAAAAGACTCTTTTTATTGACCACCAAAAAACAAAGTAATAACATTTGTATTGAAAAAGAAAACAAATATATCAAATAAGGAACATTAATGAGTATTAGATCTATTTATATTGCTAGTTTGCTCACCATACCATTTACACTGAGTGCAACTGAATCTTCAGAAGTAGAACCATTGACGGTGAAACTTGCTGATTCAGATGCCACAACATTATCATTCGGAGGTGGTTCAGGACCTGTTGCGTGCAGTATTAAAGTTGAATCTGAATCAACACGTACCTGTAAGTATTTATATTGGGGTGACGCAAGAAATCCTTTCACTGGACAATCATTGAGATCACAAAGCGGAAGCGCTGAAGCAAAGCCATCTAACCGTGACTCTCGAGTAGAAACTATTCCCGGCAGATGGATTACAGCTTTTATCGACACAGGTTCTGGGATGAGAACAATTCACGTACCAACTTACACGGAAGGCTCTTTGAATAAAAGCAACTATAACCCAGGTGGAGAAATTCCGTCATGCCCGAGGTTAACCAGCCCTATTGAAGGCAAAAGAACATTTTCTAAGTATCACCCTGGACGGTGGGAAGGCCGTACTTATATCCAGCCTTGGACAGAGTATAAGACAGCGATTTTCACAGCTTATCCGAGCCTAAATAACAATGTAGAAACCAGTCAAGTAGTTACGGACGTATCATTAATAAGCTGTCGACCTGGTCTCACCAATTGATCTAGAGCTAGGGGGGAGCCATTTCTTCCCCTCTAGTTTCAAAAATAGCAGCGAGTAACTCAGTCCACACTATTTTATTCTAACTTAGCCTAAGACTCGATTGGATAGATAGTGATTTCGATGCTAGCCCCTATTGCCGAAATTCTAAGCAACGTATCAGCATGTAGCGCTTGTGAGAAGCACTTGGGTGACTTGCCTGAATTAAAACCAATATCAAATGTACGCTTGGTACAACCTAGCCATTGCTTTAGTGCCGCTTTAGAGCAAGACTCAATTAACTCACACAGTTGGTTAATCGCTTTATCAGGAGTTAATTCATTGGTATTTGCCTCAATACGAGCCAATTGACGATAGTCATCTTGATCGTAATGCAGCACGATAGCATTTTTCTTTAAATCTGAAACTAGCGCACTGATATCTTGCTTTGACTCCAGTTCCAAATCGACATTTAAAAATTGAATTTCAGACATGTATTAAAAGCTACCTTGTAAAGCTAAATCTAGTAATGGCTTACTTATCGGCGTGATAAGGACATTACTTATTGGACAATGCGACAATTTGTCACATTCTAAGCACCGTGCGTTATAGTTATCATACTCACGAATACCTAGAATAACATATTGTGATGATTAAAAAACTGCTAAAACCCGCTCGTAAACTCCACAAGTATCTTGGCTATTTACTGTTTTTACAGATCTTTGCTTGGCTATTAGGCGGGCTGGTCATGAGCGCGATCCCATTAGAAAAGGTCCATGGTAAACACTTGGCACATAGAAACTTAGATAACCCCTTTCCCACCGCTGCGTACCGGGCAGACCTCAATCAGTTAGTACAAAACACAGTGCAAGTGCACCAAATCCAGTTAGGCCATTTTCTCGATACTCCCATCATCAAACTCAACCAAGATGAGAATCTCATTTTCAATGGGATAACAGGGGAACCTTTTAGCACTCCAAATCAACAGCAAATAATACAACAGGCCAACCAACACCTATTAATTGCAGCAGATGTAAGCCATATTGAACGACTTGCCACCGCTCCTAGAGAAGCAGGTTACAAGGAAGATGTTTGGCGAGTCGAGTATAACGATATCCTCTCCACCACGCTGTATCTAAGCGCAACTAGTGGCGAGGTTGTGACGGTTCGTAGCACGTTGTGGCGCATCTTTGATTTTTTTTGGATGTTACACATTATGGATTACGACGAACGTGAGGATTTTAATAACCCCTTGCTCATTTCCTTCGCTGCAACGAGTGTACTCTTTTGTCTAACCGGCATATTGTTATTATTGCAATCTACACCTTGGCAAAAGCGCCGCCCAGCACGGAATAAATAAAAGGGTTGCCTTATACCCCTGTTGGTATTAATGACTTTTTTGATATAGTGACATTCCCTGTATTCCACCATTTGGTGAGAGGTTATGTCACGGTATTACTATATCTTAGCGCTTAGCTTATTTGTATTAACAGCTAACGCTCAAGAATTCACGTCTTTCTCAAAAGCAAAGAAACATTTATCACAACAAGTTACCGAAAATACCCGTACGCTTTATTGTAATTGTAATATCAAAAAGCAAGGCAAAAAGCTGGTGCCGGACTCTGCAAGTTGTGGTTATACCCCGAGGTTACCTTACACTCGCAACGGCAAAGAAAACGCCCGTGCTCAGCGCATTGAGTGGGAGCATATCGTGCCCGCGTGGGAGTTTGGACATCAGTTACAGTGCTGGCAAGATGGGGGTAGAAAGAACTGCCGTAAGGTTAGTGAACAATTTAGGAAGATGGAAGCCGATATTCACAATCTCGCCCCAGCAATTGGTGAAATTAATGGGGATCGCTCTAATTTTCGTTTCGGCATGTTACCAAGCACTGAAGCAAACTATGGCGCATGTCCAGTAAAGATAGACTTTAAATTACGCCGAATTGAACCGCCAGAATATGCAAGAAAACGCATCGCTGAGGCGTATTTTTACATGGAAAGAACCTACGGACTAAAAATCTCCCCACAACAGCGGAAATTATTCACAGCTTGGCAAAAACAGTGATTGCGAGATAACCCAAGCGGTGCTAGTTTTTAGTCATACAACTAAAACAGGAACGTGAATACGATGCAACGTATTACTCTAGTTTTCGCATCAACAGCAATGAGCTTGTTATTAGCCGCTTGTGGTGGCGGTGGTAGCGATTCGTTAGGCACCGATAACCCAGGTAATAACACTGGACAAACCGAGCCGCCCACTTGGACGTTCAATCAATTTCCTGCATCAAGTCAGTTTATTAACTATTGCGCCTCCCCAAGAACGGGTATAGACAAATATAACAACAACCAACCTTATCCCGATAAGGTTGGTACAGCGATGCATGAAAAGATGTGGCTCCGCTCTTTTACCAATGAAACTTACCTTTGGTACGATGAAGTACTAGACAACGACCCAACACAATTCGATACCGTTATCGATTACTTTGAGCAATTAAAAACAAACCAAACAACAGCATCGGGTAATGCCAAAGATCAATTTCACTTCCACGAATCTTATGAAAGCTTCCAAAAAGAAGCACAGTCGGGCGTTGCAACTGGTTATGGCATTCGCTGGGCGGCCATTGCCACATCACCACCACGTAATTTTACTGTCGCCGCAGTAGAGCCCAATTCACCAGCCGCGAATGCAGGGATCGTACGTGGAGATAAAATCCTTTCGATAGATGGCATCGACTTTATTTCAAGCGATAATAGCGCTGCACTGAATGCGGGCCTATCACCAAAGCAAAGCGAGCCTCATACCTTTGTATTTGAAGATAAAGCAGGCAACGAAAAATCCATTACCCTGACTTCAGTCGATATTGAAACCTCACCGGTGCAAAACGCCAAAGTCATTAGCTATGGCGAGAAGCAGGTTGGGTATGTGCAGTTCAATCAATTTATTCCAACAGCCCAAGAAGGATTAATTGAAGCATTTGATCTATTTAAAACACGACAAATAGACGACTTAGTGCTCGACATGCGTTACAACGGTGGAGGTCGCGTCATTATGGCAGCGCAATTAGGCTATATGGTTGCGGGCAACAGCAGCCTAAACAAAACCTTCACTTATAGCACATTGAATGACAAGCGTACTGCAGAAGAAGAACGAACTGAATTTGAGTCTAGAGCAATAAACTGGGCTGAAAACAAGTTTACAACCACCTCTTTACCCACGGTAACCTTACCTAGAGTGTATATACTCTCAACACGAGGCACAGCCTCTGCCAGTGAAAATGTGATTAATGGCCTGCGCGGCATTGATGTTGACGTATTTTTGATCGGCGGTACCACTCGAGGCAAGCCCTATGGCTTTGTACCCGCGCAAAACTGCGGCACGGTTTACTATACCATCCAATTTGGTTCAGAAAACGCGAAGGGCTTTGACGCTTACGCAGATGGCTTCACCCCATCAGGCGCTTCGAGCAGTGGCGAAATTGGCCTAAGCGCGCAAGTGCCAGGTTGTATTGTCGCAGATGACTTCTCAGAACCGTTAGGCAGTGAAAATGAAGGACTCTTAGCCGCAGCACTTACGCATATAGATACCGGTCGTTGCCCAAATGTAGCGCAATTTGCGCCTAACGCTCAGCCACAGTATCAAAATAAGGAGCATGCGGTTACGCTTCCAGTTTATCCACTGCGGGAAAATGCCATTTTGATGAAGCCTAAGGAGTCGCAATAATGGCGCTACTAAAAGCGGCGAAAATCACCGTTTTGGCTTTATTGCTGCAAGCGTGCAATAGCACGCCTGCAGCAACTTCGGTAAATGAGGCTGTACTCTCAACATCTTCGCCCGAAGTGTTATCACAACTCAAGCAAGCTATAGTAAAACTCAAAGGCGGCGTACCACCGACTCTCGCAAGCACCGCTTTTCAACGTAGTCCAACACTACTGCTTGAGCATGGCCAAAGCCTAGATGGCAATGGCAGTCCAATTTTAGGCGCCCATAATCTCGCTTATGAGAGTTTCATTTTGCAGCTTCGCGACACCCAGTGTGTGCTCTACTACCCGAAAAAGGATACCTATGTCGTGCTCAGTAAGGTTAGCTGCAAAAAGCTGGAAAAATAACGCCAGCCGTAATTCTCTTAACCTCATACCAATTGTACTAGGTAAATGAGCTATTTGAAGCGGGGAAATAACTTTAGTAGCTAGGCAAAAATTTTGCTATTTAGTTGTTCTAAATGAGAAATTTTTAACGACGCTAATATGGTATTTCACCCTTCAAATTGATTGGAGACTTAGTGCAATTGGTAT
>NZ_PNCO02000002.1:1105000-1247572 GCF_005886105.2 Pseudoalteromonas galatheae | reverse complement strand
TTTCGTGGGTTAGCTTAAAGCCAGAGCCATAATTAGTTTGTCAAATAACTAAATAGCAGAGGCTAGCATGACTAAACATAACATACTTTTCATTGGCTTAGATACTCATAAAGAGTTCATTGAAGTTGCCTATATTGAAGACAATCGAGGTGCACAACCCATTCATTTCGGTCGTATTTATTCATCTAAAGTCACTATTAAAAAGCTTATCAGACAATTTGAATCTAAATACCCTAACACTACGCTCCATTTCGTTTATGAGGCTGGCCCCTGCGGTTACTGGATTTATCGGTTAATCACTAGTCTTGGTCATTGCTGCTATGTGGTTGCCCCTTCTCTCATTCCTAAAAAACCTGGCGAGCGTGTAAAAACTGACAAACGTGATGCACTTAAACTAGCTAAATTACTTAAGTCTGAAGACTTAACCCCTATTTATGTACCTGAGCCGGAAGATGAAGCTATTCGTGATTTATCTCGTGCTCGAGAAGTTGCGATGAAAGATTTAAAAGATGCAAAGTACCAGCTAAAAGCAATGCTTCTTCGCAACAACATTAACTATGCTGGCACAGCAAACTGGTCTCTCAAACACTTACGTTGGCTCACAGAGCTGGTATTGCCACATCCTGCACAACAAATCGTTTTACAAGAGTTTATTCAAACCATAAACGAGCGAACTGCACGATTGGAGCGACTCGACAATGAGCTCTCTCATCATGTTTATCAATGGCGTTACTACCCTGTAGTTAAAGCAATCCAAGCTATGCGCGGCGTTCGCTTACTCGTGGCCGCTGGTATTGTCTCTGAGCTTGGTGATTTAACCCGCTTCGACCATCCGCGAAAACTCATGAGTTATCTTGGGCTCGTTCCGAGTGAACACTCGAGTGGTGGTAAAAGGCATATTGGCGCAATTACTAAATGTGGCAATGGTCGTGCAAGGCGCTTATTAGTCGAAGGTGCTCACAGTTACCGTCATGCAGCCAACATATCGACTGAGTTACAAAAACGACAAGAAGGCTTACCAAAGCAACTTATTGATATTGCATGGAAAGCACAATTAAGGCTCTGTAAACGTTATAAAAAGCTTATAAATAAAGGCAAGCATTACAACCTCGTTGTCACCGCCATTGCCCGTGAAATGATTGCTTATATCTGGGCAATCGCAAAACAGGTTGTGCTCTCACCGGTAAATCCCAAATTAAGATTATCCAGAGTACCAGCTTAAAATGAACGAATTAGAGTTAATGTATTGGGTCAAGCATCGGGTGTGGCACAACCACCGACGGCGTTAGGATGGCAATGCAGCTAACGCAGCATTGAACCACGAACATAGACTGAAAACAGGTGCCACGTCGAGTTAAGTAAGGTCTGCTCTGCTCATGAAAATGAGTAACCAACGAATACCAGCAAGAAAACCGACGAAATTACTTGCTTCATCCTAGTGCATTAACTCTCTCTAATTCGAGTTAAGAAATTATGGCTTAAAGTTAAGCAAGGATCAGTGTGTTTAACTTGACAGTGGGAGTCATACCAACGCCCGCCTATGGGGCAAATTGAGTGGGCTAAACTTGAGCGGAGCGAAAAGCCCGCGAAAATTTGTCCCAGCGAGTTTACGAGCAACATGAGGCGCTTGTTATGTTTCATTTTTGATACTGAGTAGCTCGTTTAGCTGCTCTTGTGATGGGCTAAACGGTGAGCAGAGTATTTCGATAAATCTAACCTTATCCCCGTCACTGTAGGAGGACCAAACCGAGGCAGCTCCAATGCGTTGCTTGATATACTCGTAACCATCCCAGTCTGTTTTTAAATTGCGAGTTTCCGACCAAAGCTTTGCGTCAAAGTCTTCACCTTGTTCAGCAAGCTGCAAAATTATCGAATCTATATTTCTCTTTGCAAGATTTGATAAAGGCTCGCTGAACGGTATGGCGGAGTCAAAAGGTTCAAGTTCTGAAAACTTGGCTTGAACTATTGCTCTGTGGAGTGCAATTGCTTCTCCTAAACTTTCTAAATTAAGCACCGGTCTTCCATTTCCTCTGAAACATAACGCCCTGTTAATGGGCAAAATACAGTTGGCTAAAATTAAGCGACGAAGGAGCAAAAGCCAACTGTATTTTGTCCATGTTAAACAGCTTGTTAGGTTTAGTCTTCGTAATCACTGGAATCTTCAGCCATTGAATTTAAAAAGTCTTCCTTGCTTCCATATGTAAACCAAGATGGATAGTCTTCAGGGAATTGACTAGCGCCAGTTCCCCATACTAAATGAACGTTTACATAAGTACCATCTGACAATACAACAACAACGTCATCACAATCTATTCGACGGCCAATGACTTTTCCATTCTTACCGAATAACGGGTGTTTTTTAGTTATTTCTCGCTGGTATTGCTTTTGTACATGTGGAATTTCAGCCGCAAACTGAATTGCTCTCCACGGTTCTTTCCATTCTTCAATTTGCACGTATATATCCAAAGAAACCTAACAATTTAATATCGACCCAATGGGTCGTTTATCTACCGAGTCATGGGTCATTATTCTCATTGTACCAGTTTTATCACAATAACTAACTTGTTGCTACAGATATATTTTTCATCATTATGAAAAGGATAAAAACGACCCAGTGAGTCGTTTTCTTGACTATAGGAGAAACACAACAACACTGTATATAAATACAGCAATTAGTTGGGGCTAGCTCAATGAGAACTCGTTCACCATTTTTAAACCACATCGCAGAGTTTATGCTGACTAAGCACTATTCGCTCAGAACCGTTGATACATATCTTAAGTGGACTTCTTCCTATATTCATTTTCATGATAAGCGTCACCCAGCTTCAATGGGCGATAACGAGGTTGTCGAATATCTCGACTACCTTGTACTTAAATGTAATGTGCCGCCTAAAACACAAGCGACAGCGTTAAATGCATTATCTTTTCTATATAAGCAAATAATTAAACAGGATTTGTGCCCCAATCTAACCTTTGTCAGAGGCAAGCGTCAATCTAAGTTGCCAATTGTTATGACCCCCGATGAGGTTAAACGTCTCATGTCGTTTTTAAGTAAACGATATTATTTAATTTCAGGCTTAATGTATGGTAGCGGCTTACGTGTAATGGAAGCTGTTCAACTACGAGTTCAGGACATTGACTTTGACTTTGACTACAAGTGCATTCGGATCTGGAATGGAAAAGGGAATAAACATCGGGTGGTTACTCTCGCCACAGAACTTATACCTTTGCTAAGAAATCAAATTGCTCAGGCTGATGAATACTTAAAATTAGATTCCCAGAACGAATATTATGCTGGTGTTTGGATGTCAAACGCACTAGCAAGAAAATATCCTAGCGCCAATAAGTCAATTGCTTGGCAGTATCTATTTCCCTCATATAAGTTAAGTGCAGATCCTGAAACTGGGGAGATCCGCCGACATCATTTTCATCAAACAGGAGTGCGTAAAGCGGTTAAAGAGGCAGCCAAAAAAGCACAAATAACAAAACTGATAACGCCCCACACTTTTAGACATTCATTTGCTACTCATTTGTTACAAAGTGGTGCAGATATTAGAACAGTACAAGCTCAGTTAGGCCATTCAGACGTTAAAACCACTCAGATTTATACCCATGTTTTACAGCTAGGCGCAAACGGTGTTGTAAGCCCTTTGAGCAAAATTTTCTAGCTTATTTTGGGACATACATGAGTCAGTGGAACGTGCGCTTTGTAGAACAAAAGTAACGTTGACGACCGTCTTTTGTTCCACAAAGCGCATGTCAGGTAAAGTCTAGCCCCGTTCTTTTTAAACGGTTAGATTCGGGTATGGGCTACTACATTTTATACCTGGTAAAAAGTGCAAATCCCAGCAAACAATAATGATCACTGCAATCAAGTCGTGCCAGTTACAGGCATATCCGAATCAAAGCCAACACTTGTAAATAGGCTATCTAATTCAAGCTCAAAATCTTTGCGATTTACATCCAACGCTTTTAATGTTGTTCCGCCAAGTAACGCCTCTTGGCCCTTCTCTAGGCGTGCATGTAAACTTGCAATTACCGCACGAATGCGATCTCTATCTTGCTGCGCCAATGCTTTTTGACTTTCAGTTTCATGGTCAAGCTTTGCTAACATTTCCAGCCGCTCAGAGAGCTCCTTGTACGCTAAAAAATCTAGCTCTAAATTTTTAAACAGTAATTGCTGCGCTTGATCTTTACTGCTGATATCAACCTTTACAGGCCTTGTCATCATATCAGCCAACAACGCTCGGAGTTTTTCGTAAGCAGCCTCATCATGAGAGGCGATGCTTGTAAGGTCGAATAGAACTTCGTGATCCGCAAATTGGAACTGCAGTAACGCTTCATTTTTGTCATGTTGCGACGTTTCGCTAGCCGAGCCATTGCTCATGGCATTCATAAAGTTTTGTTTAAAGGTGTGAGCACGTCCCCCACCAGCAGCAAAGTGATTGTCATTTGCTGTAAGCTGATTATGAGCGCTTGGGATCACTAGTTTCTCTCGCTCTACAGGTGAAAAGTTCAGTGAAGTAGGCTCAATCAGCGATACTTGATGTCCAGTTAAAAACGTTGGCATTGGGCAAGTCTAAAAACAATCTCGGTGCTAGACCTTTGCAAGCATTATTCCAAATAAATATTTTCAACAACAGCCGATGAATTGATATCAATAGCCACTGAACACGGGAATATTTCGTTTTCTTAATAACTCGTACAGCTTCATGGGCAATTCATTGCCGCTTAGGTACGTTAGGTTGCCCTATTTAGAGTCTAAACGGCAACGAGTTTACTGCCGAACAGATTGCAGAGCCGTACTTAAAAAAGAAACGCCGCAATAGCAACGAAAGCGGAATTTGGTATAAACCTTGCTGTATAAATATCAACCACCCAATGGATGTGCTTAATCATGAAATTGACGAAGGAAGAATTACAATTCATTAACCGAACCCTAGCCGGTAATCGCGTTGCAGGCTCGCTATTGCCGGAAGCTAGGGATCAAAAACAGCAAACGCACAGTGAGATTAAAAAGTTACTTGCGAGTATTTCAAATAGTTCTCAGTTTTGTCTCGTTGCCAAAAATGCCAACGAGCAGGTCGAGTTTCCACTTAGCGACCTATCGGCATTGATGGAGATTTTAGACAACAACTTAGAAGCACCTAATATCGTAGAAGCCGCTAACTCTAGTGCGCCACGTAGCTGGCGTACTTGCCCATCAACGCCGGTCAGGTTTAGATTGTCTCCTCAAATGATGCCGTTTAACATGGTCTCCATATCCCAATCCGGTGGACTGATTAATACTTTTCCCTACCAAGCAAATGCAATCCAAATTAATGTGATCAGTCGGATAGCTAAATTATATCTTGCCGACCCTATTCCACTGTTTGCAAACGTCCACTCGATAAAGGTGACAAGCCCATTGGAGCTCGCCGTATCCTTTGCAATGAATAAAACCGATAGCGAAAAACTCAAAGCATTTATTCTTCATAACTACATACAGCGCAAGGGGTTAGATTAGTTAGGCCAAACTGGTCACTGGCGCCTTATCGTGTAACCTTCGTAGTAATGTATAAAAGTCATGATTTGATTTAAGCTTTATTCTATCAAGCGCTGTGACAGGGACACAAGGCGTCCAAGAGTTTAGTAGTGCAACTCCCTCTAACTGAGCTATCTCACCTAATGAAATATCAGCACTTCTTTGCTTTATACCAATTTGATGTGCCATTGCTTCTATAATTTGCATCATAGTGCCGTGCAATTTGGCCCCTTTTGGCCATACTAACCCTTCGCCATCCCAGCCAACAAGATTCCAAATACTGCCTTCCAATACTCTATTATCATGAACGAAAAGTGCGTCGTCAAACCCGGCTTTGTTTGCTTCACGCATAAAGTGAGTCTTTGCGATTTCACCCACATGTTTAGTGTCGGCTAGTGGGCGCTGATATTCAAAAGATTTCAGACGCATAGACCCCGTTGGACCATCATGTGCAGCACTTGTTTTAATCATAATATTGAGATCCGCATCTTTTGATTTTTGCGTAAATTCACCATCTGAACTAAATACCGTGATTAAGATTGAGCCATCCTTTGGGGCTTCCTTTACCGCAGCTTGTAGCTGCTCTACCACATCCGTCTCTTTCAACTCCATTGAAAATATTTTTTGTGAAGCTTGTCGTAATCTTGCAATATGAAACTCAAATCCTTTTACTCCATATTCTCGCATTTGCATTGCAGTAAAATGTGCATGCCCTGCAAATGCCAGATTTTCCAACTCTTCTATTTTCGCTACATTCCCATTGATAAAAGTAGAGTACTTACCTTTCATTTCACTAGTCCAAATACCTCTGTGTGGTATTATTCTCTCCAAAATAGTGGGTTTTGAAAAACGAATAGTTTTTGCAAACCTTACAAATTTAATTTGCAGGGTGTTAAATGAAGTACTTGAGTGGTTCTCTCTTACAAATCTTGGATGCAAGCTTGCGACTTAACAGCTTTTCAAAAGTAGCAGAAGAACTTGGACTGACACCTGCAGCGGTGAGCTACCAAGTTAGGCTACTTGAAAGTCGACTTGGTTTTTTGTTATTTACACGACAAAGTGGAGGTCTTGAAGTGACCAAAGAAGGGCGACTCATTTGCCAACAAGCTTCTAAGTCGCTTACACAAATGCACTCGGCAATAGCGCAAGCCAAGCAGCTCAACCAAGATAATAAAACATTACGCATTACCGCCAGTACGCGCTTTGCCACTCAACTATTGTTACCTAATTTAGCTCGTTTTAAATCATCAAACCCTGATATCGACATTGAAATCGATATTTCGGATAAAATAAGACCATTGGTACAGAGCGACTTTGATATTGCGATACGCTTTTGTGATGGTGTGTTGGAAGGAGCTGTTGAAATAAAAAAATTGATGAATACCAGTCTTGTCGCTGTTTGTAGCGAAGCTTTTTGGCAACAGCATCAAGCCTTGTTGGAAAGTCCTAAAACATTTCCTCAATTTTTGTTGTGTTCAGTTAAGTGTCGCGTCGGTTCTTTAGAGTGGCCAAGTTGGTCAAATTGGTTTGAAAACTTTACCGACATTGAATGGAACACTGCTGAGCACATCTCATTCGATGAAATGACACAAGTGATCCAGTTTATACAAGACGAGAATGCGATTGGTTTAGTAGAGCCTAAACTGGCTACGAGAGAAGTTTCTAGTGGTCGATTAGTTCAGCTTGATAAGCGCGAACTGGCGATCCCCGCTCCCTATGCATATTATGCGATCATTCCTGATGGGCGCAAAGATAGAGCGCCTATCCAAAAGTGCTTACAATGGCTACAGGGATTGGTAAACAACTCTGAGCGCAAGCAATAAAAAGGCACAGCCCAGTATTTTATCAATTACAGCACGCTTGGCCGTTAAATCGAATTTGTCTCTTGCTGAAGCACTCAAAATTGAGACAATAAAATACCACAGCGCATCTATCGTTAGCACGGTAATACACATGATAAAACCTACTGTTAATGTCATCTTTTCTGGGTCGATAAACTGCGAAAAGAGCGCAACGAAGAAAATAGCCAATTTAGGATTCAAAAATGCAATTGCAAAACCATCCTGCGCAGCTTTGGCATATGAGGTTGCCACTTGAGACTGTGATACCGCCAACCCTTGGCTTTTACTCATTAGGATTTTTATCCCCATCCATGCCAAGTAGGCGGCACCACCGTAAACCAAAAATTGGTATACAATCGGAAATTGATGAATAAGCCCTGACAGCCCCAAGATTGCTAGGCTGGCATAAATGCCAACTCCCAAACCATGCGCAAGGCTTGCGACGATACCATGCTTGGCACTATGAAATAGGCTATAACGCAAGACAACAGCTAAGCTTGGGCCCGGTGACATCGCACCAAAAACACAAATTGCAGCAAGGCTTAACCAGGCTGTAAGTTCCATAATTTTTCCGTAGAGAGTTGCAAAGGGCGTAGGATAACAGATTTGAAAAATTAGATAACTCTTTGCAAGTAAAAAGGGGCTACTCGCCCCTTTTTATATGTTTTTATACAGACTGTGTTTGTAACTCATGTTCAGTTTGCTGCTGACCAATAAACCAAATGCTATTGGTTTCGCCATAGTAAGCTCTATGTTTTGTCTTATTAGCCATTCGCCAGAAAGTAGCACCCAGAATCATAGCGGTTAGCTCTAAAGCAATGGAAGACCAAGCAGTTGCAGGCCAAATACCAAGACTTGGGATTATAAAAGCGATGACCGAAGTTAGCGGCAACGAGAAGCACAAAATGGCAATCGCTCTTTGTGACCAAATTGCCGTTTTACTCATGCCGATAACGAACGCCGCAATTAAGGTAAAACCAAAACATAGATAATAGACCCACATATACACAACATTAATATTCAATGTGGTCAAGGCAGCCCACTTCGTTACGGCAAACGCCGTGGCTACACCTAATAATGAACCCATTGCCACGCCAATAGTCAATTTGCCCATCACTCGGGTTGATTTTGACTGCTCTAGCTGTTTTTGCTTACGGCGCTTCTCAAGCCATAATAAATTACCAGTATAAAATAACACTGCGCCTAAAATGCCCATTATAAAATAAGCCCAGCGACCAAGCTCTCCGCCGTAGCTCCCAAAGTGAAGACCGAATAACGTAGTCACGACGGCCCCCCAAATCCCCCGAGCATCATCTGCGACACTGCTTGCAGATACTTCAAATGTATACGGGTTCATAAATAAATAATCAGCTTCAGGGCCTCGCATCAAGTGTTCATCACTAAACAATTGAATTGACGCTGAGGGCCTAGTGCCATTTAATCGACTCAAAGTGATTTCTTTGACTTGGTGGCCGGGCGCGTAGTCTCTCGCTTTTTGCAAAATCACTTCAAGCCTCGGCAAATTTTCAACCTTGTACTCAATAGCTGAAGGTGCTTGACTCGGAAAAAGTGGTTTGTCGCCATACAACTTACCTAACCCACCATACAAGATGTCGTGGAATGCAAACACAATGACTGTGATGGCAATAACAATATGAAACGGTAAGCTAGTTATCCCAATTAGATTATGAGTATCAAGCCAAAAGCGACTCGCGCCTTTTTTATCTCTTAAAGCAAAAAAACTTTTGATAAGCGTCGGGAGTAAGAAAATAACACCCGAAACAAGCGCAATAAAATACAAAATTGCGGCAATACCGAGTACATAGACCCCAGCCTGATCATGTCCAATTTCACCTGCGATACCTGCGCTACGGTGAAGATAATCCACTAACGATGACAATTCATTAATATAGCTGGTATGTGCTTCAAGCTCTCCAGCCTCATTTAATGTGCCGTGCCAGAGCGTTTTATCAAGGCTCAAGCCCCGAGCGCCACCTTGCTCATACCAATTTACTGGAGAGTGACCTGCTTCAAAATTAATATTAATACCATTTAGTGCTTCAGGATGTTGCTCAAACACACGATGGATCAACGCATCGTATTTGTCGGCGTCGACTTGAGGCAAATGGTGGGAAGGTGGTGTAGCCCATTTGTCGATACTACCCGCAAACATGGTGATAGCACCAGCAAAGAAGCCAATAAACAACAGTAGACCGGTCGTTACTCCTGTCCAAGTATGTACATTCTGATAAATCCTTAATATATCGGCGCGGATCTTCATGCCATCCCTCTTACAACAAATAAAATAACGTAAACAACCAAGTTAGCGCCACCAAGCCAAAGCACTGCTTGTTTTGAGCTTTTGAACATAAAAACAAAACTCAAAATGAGTAACCAGATAGGAGAAATCATCCACATACTGAACTGAGTCCGCCAACTTTGTCTTGCAGGAGTTAACGTTTCCATCAAGCCGTCGCTCCCTACCCAAGCGAAAAGACCAACGATACCAAAGCTCAGTGCCAAGCCAAGTATGACACCTGCAAGTGTCTTCCCCCACCAGTCTGGTTGGATTTTGTCAGCATTTGAAAATCTGCTCATTGGGACTTCCTAAATAAAATCAGAATGGTGAATGGGATTAGCGCAGTCAATACCATAACGCCAATGAGCCAACTAAACACAACCGCTGCACCAGTGAAAATTTGTATTGCAAAAATGAATGCAATTGCCAGAAGAATATAGCCGGCAAATCTGACAGAGGTAGACAAAGAGCGCTTTAACAAGCGCTGATGCTTGTTTGTGCAGTAAATTAACGTAATTGCAAGGCTCAAAAGAGCGACAAAAAACACGCTTAACAAGGTAAAACTCCGTTTTACAGTAAGATTGAAGATTAAGGCGAGGTTAAGATTATAGCGAATGTTTAGCTTTCAGCAACATCAAATACAATTGATATGATAATCATTTTTATTTAAAATATTAAAAGACTGACAACAGTCTCCCAAAAAAATAACTTATAATTGGTAAAAAGGATCACCTCGGTGAATACATATTCTACAAAAAAGTCTCTTATAGCGCTTTGTGTCTCAACCGCACTACTCTCTCCTCTTAGTTATGCCGATGATGAAAAAGAAATCGAATCTATTGAAAAAATCATTGTATTAGGCGAAAAAACGGCACGAAGTCTAAAAGATACAGCTTCTTCCGTATCTGTAATTGATGAGTCTCAACTCAAAGATTTAACGCACTTAAGTTTAAGTAGTGCAGTTTCTGAAATAGCCAATGTAGTCGTACTTTCAGGCGCAAAGCCTGACATACGTGGCGTTTCAGGTAATGGTTCGGCGACTGGATTCAATGGTGTTTCTGGTGGTGCCAAAGCAAGAGTTTCAACCATTACCGACGGTGTGGCCGAACCATTTATGGCTGATCTAACCGGCGATACAGGAATGTGGGATGTAGAACAAATAGAGGTATTCCGAGGGCCACAATCTACTAGCCACGGCCGAAACAGTATCGGCGGCGCAATGTTTATAAAGACCAAAGATCCTTCTTTTGATTGGGAAGGCGCAGGTAGGGTTGCTTATAGAAATAAAGAGAGTTATATAGATAAGTCGATCATGCTATCTGGGCCACTTATTGATAATGAGCTAGCATTTCGTATCACCGGTCAACGCGTTGACGGTGAAGACTATGACAATAGTATTGAGTACAAAGATAATCCGCCAAAATTTGACCTAAATGAGCTCAACACAGAAAAAGCCAGATTTAAATTACTGTGGCAACCTAGTCAGTTTGAGGGAGTAACGGCACTTCTTAGTCATTCAATTGCTTTTGAAAAAGGTAATACAGGCCGTACAAACTATATCGCAAAGGATCCTCGCGCTTTCATTCCAGCATGGGAGCGTTATATGGACACCAATTCAAAAACAACTAGCTTAAAAATCAATCACAAACTAAATCAAAGCGTTGATTACGAAATTTTGATGGCAGCTATGGATTATAATTTCGGTTTTGATTCTTATGAAGCTAACCCAAAATTTGAACAAGTAATGAGGATGAATGAAGACAATGTAAATGTCGAGTTCAAGCTCAACTACAGCGCCGAACTTTTATCAGGCTTCATTGGTTTAGCATATTATGACAGAGAACAAACCTATCATAGTGATGGCTTTGCTAACTATTTTGGCAGTGATGATAGTAAATCAAAAGCCATATATGGTGAACTAAGCTATAAGCTAAACCCTGACTTTACTATCATCACCGGAGCACGTATTGAGCAGGAATCACAATG
This sequence comes from Pseudoalteromonas galatheae, assembly GCF_005886105.2. Taxonomy (NCBI): domain Bacteria; kingdom Pseudomonadati; phylum Pseudomonadota; class Gammaproteobacteria; order Alteromonadales; family Pseudoalteromonadaceae; genus Pseudoalteromonas; species Pseudoalteromonas galatheae. Next base: position 1,235,922 of record NZ_PNCO02000002.1, on the reverse strand, counting down.
GCGTGATATTCACTTTACTACTGCTCAGGGGGTACTAAATTCCCTACTCGATCAAGACAAAACAATTCGCTTACCTAAACTGGTTTTACAATACAATGTAAATGATAAAACCACTGCATCTCTTAGCGCTAGGCGTGGATACAATGGTGCAGGTGGCGCGTTACAATGGGAAACTGGAGAGTATTATTATTACGACTCAGAAACCGTTAACACGTATGAACTGGGCCTGAGATCTGCATTAAGTAACGATTTGAATATCAGTGCGAATTTGTTTTATAACAATTACGACGGTTACCAAGCAAATGATCCACAATATCGCATCTCCAATATGGATACTGTGATCACCTACGGTGCTGAATTCGAGTTTTCTGCGATGTTAACACCTGATCTTCAGCTTCGAGGTGGAGCAGGTGTATTGAGAACCGAAATACAAGATACCAGCGTAAAATTCTCTGCGTTTGATGGCAATGAGCTAAGCTCAGCGCCGGGCTTCACAGCAAATTTAGCAATCAAATATTGGCTCACTGATGACCTGCATATTGGCCTTAGCACAGTTAAAGTAGATGAGTACTACGGTGAAATTGGCAATACTAAAGAGCGGATCGCTGGCGATTACACGCTGTCTCGCTTTAATATCGATTATGAAATCGATAATTGGCTGATTGCAGCCTTTGTGAATAATGTTTTTGATAAAGAAGCATACACTCTGGTTTCACCAAGCAGTCGTCGCTACGAATATGGCTATGTTGGCATTGTAGACCCTCGCAATATGGGTATCTCTGCTACCTACCAATTTTAGGGTTCACTGACTTTTCATGTTTATACCAATTAGCTTAATTAAGTGCCTATTTTAAGGTAATAAAATCTTACTATTTAGCTGTTCTAACTGAGAAAGTTTTGGCACAGTTAGTATCCGATTTACTCCTTTAAGTCGGGCAAGTATTAAGACTAATTGGTGTTACTGTTCAGCAAAGAGCAGTGAACCTCAAGCACGAAGCCGTTTGTTTACTGCTTCGCGCTTTTAACGAAAAGGCGCAACGTCCACTCTGTTGCGCTTTTTCAATTCTATTATTACCCTTAGAGTAGTCAATTTAGGGTAAATTTGTCGATGCGCATTTTTTTCATTTTGCTACTAACTCTCTTCAGTACTTGTGCCAAGGCAAGAACGGATAGCCGAACAGTACACATTTGTTTTGAACGGTGGTGGCCTTATAGCTTTATAAATGAGCAAAAGCAAGTTCGCGGGATTGAGGTTGATGTTATTAAATCAGCACTCGTTAGCAGTCCTTACCGAGTCACATTTCATGAACTTCCTTACCGTCGTTGTTTAGCAGGCGTCGCCGATGGCACGTTTGACTTTACTTTACACGTTGATGAGGCTGATGGCTTTCCAATTATTAACGTGTCATTCACCACTTGGCAGCTTTCTCTTGCGGTTAAAAAAGGTCGCTTTAGTAGCCCTGATGACTTTTATCAGCTTACCGCCCCTAGAGTCATGATCTCAGAGGATTACAGCTATCCGGAAGCAGCAGTGCAAGGGTTAAAAGAAATCAAAGCGGCTATTGTCCAACGTTCATTTTATGAGCAAAATCATGACGACGGCAAAAAGTTTTTTAGCGTACTCAATAACAATAGAGTTGACGCCGTTTTAGTCGATAAAGTGTGGGCATTAGAGATGATCCGCCGCCATCAGCTTGAAGTCGACTTTTTGCCTCGCCCCTTTCATGCTGAGCAGCAATTTATGGGGTACAACATCGCTAACCAAGCGATGGCGAAGCGTATAGAGTCACTCTTAGAAAAAGTTCCGGTAAAAAGAATTAAAGCTATTGAGATTAAATATTTAGGCGACGATTTTTAATTCCTAACGCAATAATTTCATGTTCAAATAACAAACAAATAACCACACTACGATAATCTAGTTCTACACTTATAATATCTGTTTATCCATTTGCCTCGCACTCGAAGGAGCTCGTATGAAATCCTTATTTTCTTGGCTCACCGCATTCTTATCTTTGATTGCTCTTGGCGCTTGTTGCTATTGGTTTTGGCTAACGAGTGAGCAAGAAAAAATATACAGTGTAGAAAGCGTAGCAATCGGTGCAAACAATCCTATTCTTGAGTTTTATCCGCATATTTCGAAAGTTAACAGGCCCGTCGATACCTTCGTATTTCCAATTGCGATGGGAGATATTGGTCCTAGTACCAATCTATACTCTGGCCCTAACCAATATCCTTTTTACTGTATGACTCTGGACTCTGGCCTTGATCAACCAGAAATAGATAACCACGCGGGGCTCGGTGTGCCGGTGATGGATGAGCAATCAAACCAAGTACTTGGTTTTAGTAAAGATTGTATGGCAAAAACGCGGTTACGCTACTTTGCGATAACTTCTGACAACCAAATCAAGCCGCTAGACGAAAGAAATAAAGCGATAGACACAAGCTTACTGTTACGGGTTGAGCAAGGCACTATAAATCGCTTCATTTACACTATCGTCATGCCAATTACAGTTGACGAAGTGGGTGATAGATACGCAAAGTCTCAATGGAATAACCGACTTATCTACCAATTTAATGGTGGCTCTGGAATTGGCTTTAGGCAAGGCAGGCAAAAACCGGAGCGTGTGATAGATAGACAGCTTGAGCAGTTAAGGCTTGGCTATGCGGTCATAAGCTCTAGTGGCAATAAAACCAGCTACACCTACAATATGCTACTGGCTGAAGACACCGCAAGGCGGGTGAAAAAGCAATTCACTAGTTTGTACGGAGAGCCGCTCTATACGGTCGGAATTGGTGGCTCTGGCGGTGGACTCGCACAATATTTGATTGCACAAAATAGCCAAGGGATCTTAGATGGCCTTATCCCACTTTATAGTTACCCTGATATGATCACCCAAACCACTTACGCGTTAGATTGTGATTTACTAAATAACTACTTTACTTTTAGAGCCGACGACAGAAAAGCATGGCATGATTGGACCCGCCGCCGTCATATTGAAGGCATGAATGCAATCAACGACTTTCCGCAAAGAGCTGGTTTTTTGCAGCCACTAAACCAATTAATGTCAGGGTTTGTACCCTCCTTTCCTGATGGCAATAGCGAGTGTATCAATGGCTACTTTGGATTATCTACTTTTATTAATAATCCGAGGCAAGGGTTTTTAAGGGCCTTTTTTGAGGATGAGGTAGTAGAGAAAACAAACTGGAGTTACTGGCAGGACATGGCTAACGTATTTGGCACAGACCAATCAGGCTTAGGACTAAGCACTTGGGATAACGAAGGTGTTCAATACGGACTTGAAGCATTAAAGGCTCAGCAGATCACGATGGCTGAATTTATTGATATCAACAAAAAAATAGGTGGATGGAAGCCCCAAAACCAGATGCAACAAGAAGAAATTGTATTGCCATTTGGCCATAAGGTACCTATTTGGCTAACGCTTTGGGGTAATCATAATATCACCACGCCAGATGACAATGGTATAGCACCGAGGCACAGTGGCAGCCTTGCGGCGATGGAAAAAGCATATCGCTCTGGACAGGTATTTATTGGCAAGGTTGATATCCCTATTATTGATGCCAGACATTACCTTGAGAATGAGCTAGATATGCATCATATGTCTGCTTCATTTTATACTCGATTGAGAATGTCCGCCGCAGATTCAAACCCAGAGAACCAAGTAATTTGGGTCGCACATCAAGCGTTTAATCCAACTCAACTCGCATTTGAAAAAATGGATGAGTGGTTACTCAACCTCAAAGCACAGCCAAATTTATCCGTTGCAGACGCAAAACCGAAGACACTTGCTGATACGTGTTTCGACGAACAAGGTAAAGTCATCGCCAGCGGCAAAGCTGTATTTAATGGTATCTGGAATAACCAGCCGCAAGGAACTTGTACCGCCAGATATCCGATGTTTTCTACCAGCAGAATTCAAGCTGGTGCAAACTGGGCTGGTGATATATTTAAGTGTCATAAAATATCGATTGAAGCGGCCCTTGCCAAAGGGCTCTACGGGGATGTAGATATCTCAACACAACTCACCACACTTAAACAAATTTATCCAAAAGGCGTATGCGATTATAGTCAGCCCGATATGGGTAGACCGCAAGATCTTGATTGATAGAAAAAATAACTCAGCTTAGACTGAGACCCAGCGGAAAAACAATGGATTAGAATTAAGTGATGCAAGCATTATTTTCGTACGGCACATTGCAACAGGAGCAAGTGCAACTAGATACATTCGGCAGACGATTAGAAGGCGAGAAAACGGTACTTTGTGGATTTAAAGTTGGCCAAGTTAAAATAACGGACCCTGCAGTTATCATCAGTAGCCAAAAAGATATTCATCCCATTTTGATCGCAACGGGTAATGTAGAGGATGAAGTCGAGGGCACAGTCTTTTTAATCACTAAAGCTGAATTAGCTCATGCAGATGAATACGAAGTGGATGACTATCAGCGCATTTCCGCAACACTAAGCTCGGGTAAAACCTGCTGGATTTACTCGGCAGCTCCTAATGCCCAATTAATTTAGTTCCCAACTAATCCTCGAGTTATTCGTTGTGAATAGCTCTGCTTTTCCTTTGATTGCTATTCAGAGTCACTCTCAAATGTAGATCTTACGTCCCACGAATAAAATACAAATATGCCTATGTCTTAATTCTTTAAACTTTTATTAATTGAACGTTCAATAAAAGTCGCCTGAATTGTCATAAAACCTCCCCATACTTGCGCCGACTCTTTCAGCGATCACAATTAACCTAGAAGTTGGAACAATTATGAAAACGCAACGCAAGCTAAACCTGATCACTACCGCACTACTATCCACCCTAGCAGTTAACGCCTATGCTAACGATGACGAGAGTAAAGACGATAAAGTCATTGAAGAAGTTACGGTTGTTGGACAAAGCGTTTCCTTTGCAAATAACGCAACAAGTGACGAAATGAGCAAGCAACAGTCTGCTATGACATCGGCTTTGGCTGTTATTGATAATTTACCTGGTGTTCTCATCAACGAAGGAGATACTTTTGGTTCTGACGACTGGTCGACCACCGTTTCTATTCGTGGTTTTCAGCTGAGTTTAGACGAGCAACAAATCGGTATTACGGTTGATGGCATTGCTAATGGTAATTCAAACTATGGTGGTGGTGCGAAAGCAAACCGCTACATCGATACCGAAAATTTAGGCGCAGTGCAAGTATCTCAAGGTACCGCTGATATTGCCTCACGATCTAATGAGGCATTGGGTGGTACACTTAACTTCACAACCATCGATCCCACTGAAAAACAAGGCTTAACGCTCTCTATCACCAGTGGTGACTTTGTAGCGCAAAAGTACTTTGCTCGTTATGAAACCGGTGAAATAATTGAGAATACCTATGCTTGGATCAGCGTTTCTAGCTCAAGTAACTCAGACTGGATCCAACAAGTCGCTAATAATGAACGCGACCATTTAGCCGCTAAAATAAAACACCAAAAAGGTCCGCTAACAGTAAAAGCTTATGCATCTTATGATGATGTGGTTGAAGCAAACTACCAACGTGTAAGCCAAGAACAATTTGAAGCCGATCCAGCATGGGATAGACTGACAGATACCATCACCGGCATTCCACATATTGACCAAGTATATCGCAATGGCTGGCGTACGCACCGCGAAAACATTTTCGGCTACATAGAAGCGACCTATGAACAAACTAATTGGGCACTAACGAGTAATGTCTATTATCACACCAATGAAGGTCGTGGTGATTGGGTTCCTCCCTATTTAGTTGATATCAACAACGACGGATTAAATCAGCCTCATTCAGAAGTAACAGGTACTGCGCCTTATACTGGCGGTAGTCCTATCGGACGCATTTACTTCGTTGATAGAGAAGGTAAAGCACTAAAACCAAATGCAAAATGTACCTCAAGCCTAACTTTCCCATACGGTGGTGCTGACGAAGAGTATGATCCGGCATGTTATAGTGCAGGCGCGATTCCGGTAGGCTCTTATCGACATACGCACTACGGTAAAGACCGTCTCGGGATCAATGCTGATTTTACTTTCTACGGCAAAATTGCCGATATGGATAACACCATTCGCGCAGGGTTTTGGTATGAAGACTACCAACGTGAAGAATGGCGAGATTGGCACAAGCGTATTGATGCTCGAGTCTCTGCTAATTTTGATGATACGCCATATTGGATCCAATATAGCCGTGAGTTTAATGTCGATACAACCATGCTCTACATTGAGGATGAATTAGACTTTGGCCTGGCTCGATTGCGTGTTGGTGCCAAGAAATTCTTGGTCGAGTTAGAAGGTGTCGACAAGTTTAGCGGTCAAAAAGTGGCACTAGACTCAGACTCTGACGCATTACTAAGCGCAGGGATCGTCGCCCCCATGCCAATCGAAGGCCTAGAGTTATTTGCAGGTTATGCCGAAAACTTTGCAGCTATAAAAGACAACGTACTAGAACGCGAAGCCTCTGCACTTGAACAAATCGAGCCTGAAACTGCTGAAAACATTGATTTAGGTTTTAGGTATTCATCTACCGAATTTAATGCCAGCCTGACCTACTATGATGTAACGTTTGATAACCGCATTAGTTTTATTGCTCCAGATTCACCAGATGGTATTGATTATCTGATTGGCACTAATGGTTCATATGTGAATGTTGGTGGTATCGAGTCGAGCGGTTTTGAAGCTTCTGCAACTTGGTATGTAACCAACAGCTGGGGGATTTATGCATCATATACATATAACGATTCCATCTACACGGGTGGTTTGAATGACTTCCCGGCGGGTAACACAGTATTTGGCTCTGCAGAAGATTTAGCTGTTATTTCTATTGATTGGGCTGAGGGGCCATATTTCGCGGGTCTTTCAACGAAATGGGTTGGTGAACGTTACATGGATGCGAAGAATACTCAAAGAGTCGATAGCTATATGACTTCAGATTTTTATGCCGGTGTTGCGATTGATTCACCGCTATCTGGTGTTGAAAATATGGAGCTGAGGTTAACTATCAATAACCTAACCGATGAAAGTTATTTGGGTGGTATTGCTGGTCAATCTGCATGGATAGGAGCTCCACGCACCGCTGCTGTGAACTTTAAGCTCACTTTTTAATAATAAAGCCAAGTAAATAAGGGCACTTCGGTGCCCTTTTTACACAGATATACCCTAATGTGGATTGGGAGATAAAATGAAGCGTGCAATGTGGTTATTCATACTCACTTTTAGTGTATTTACTCAAGCAAAGCAAAGTGATCCGAACCTTATTCTGGTCACAATAGATGGTGTTAGATGGCAAGAAGTGTTTTACGGATTGGATAATCAGTTAGTCAACGATAAAGAATCAACAAGCGCTCCAAAAGTGCTAAATGCACTTTTTCAAGGGCACAACTCTCAGCAAAGCCGTGAAAAGTTAATGCCATTCTTATGGCAATACGTGGTCGAAAACGGTGTCATTCTCGGCGATAGAAAACAAAACTCAACAATGCGAGTTTCCAATCCATGGTATTTTTCATACCCGGGTTACAACGAAGTAATTACTGGCATTGCCGATCCCAATATTGACTCTAATGACAAAAAACCGAACCCAAATATATCGTTTTTAGAATGGCTACAATCTCAGCCTGGTTTCGAGCCAAATCTTGCTGTTTTCGGTAGTTGGGATGTTTTCCCTGCTATTTTCAATCGTGAAAGGAGCAAATTGCATATAAACGCTGGATTTGAAATTGCTAAGCACACCACTAACCCCAAACTACAATTTTTAAATGAATTACAGGCGCAAGTTCCAAGTCCTTGGTCCTCAGTGCGCTTAGATGCCTTTACTTATCAATATGCAAAAGCCTATCTTCAAACCCAAAAACCAAGAGTGATGATGCTAGCACTTGGCGAGCCAGACGATTATGCGCACGGTGGAAACTACGACGAGTACATCAAAGGTATTCACCGTGCTGATAAAATATTGGCCGACTTATGGCAAACCTTACAAGCAATTCCGCAATACAAAAACAACACCTATTTACTCATTACTACCGATCACGGCCGCGGCATGGGTCGTAAGGATTGGAGACACCACTCATCAAAAGCAGCGATTGAAAAGAACTATCCACGCATGCTTGAGAAGCAGCCTGAGGGGATCGTAGGTTCTGAGCAAGTTTGGTTTGCAGCCATCGGACCCAAGATAAAAGCCAAAGGATTAGTGATCCCAAAGCAAGAGCAAACCTTGTCGCAAGTTACCGCGACTGCGCTTCAATTACTTGGACAAAACCCTTCTACCTTTAATCCCAAGATAGCACCACCGCTTGAAGGCATAGCGCAATGATCAAACTAAAACGACCTAAACTCGCTAAGCGCAAGCGTTTCACTTGCCTCATGCTATTTCCTTTAATAGCGTTTGTTGCAATGAAGGTGTATGCCAATGAGCAAACCTCTTTGTCAACAATCCGCTTTGGTTCATGCTCTCATCAAGATAAACCAATGCCTATATTAGCGGCAATTAATAAAGAGAACCCCGAGCTATTTATCTTTCTCGGAGACAACATCTATGGTGACACCACGGATATGGATGTGCTTAAGAAGAAATATGAAAAGCTTGACGCAAACGCAGGTATACAGGAACTACGACAACAATCTCAAGTTATCGCTATTTGGGACGACCATGACTACGGTGAAAATGACGCAGGTTTGGAATATTCTCAAAAAGAAGCCTCACGAAAGGTTATGTTAGACTTTTGGCACGAACCTGCAGACTCTTTGAGACGCACTAGAGACTCAGGAATTTATACTTCGTATGAATATGGCCAAGGAAATCAGCTCATTCGTGTCATTATGCCCGACTTGAGATGGAACCGTCCGGCGTTAACGTCAGTATCAAAATCAGAGTACGACAACAAACGTAAGCCAGAAAATAGAGGACCATATAGCCCAGTTCTAAACGCGAGTATGCTCGGTGAGCAGCAGTGGCAATGGCTTCAGTCTGAGTTAAAAAAACCTGCCGCCATTCGAATTATCGCCTCTAGTTTGCAATTATTACCCGAGTTTACGGGCTGGGAAGCTTGGGCCAACTACCCAGCTGATAGAGCACGCCTTCTGAACTTCATCACGCGCGAAAAACTTGGTGGTGTTATCATGATTAGCGGTGATACACACTGGGGTGAAATTTCGAAGGTAGTACATCAAGGCTACCCTTTTTGGGAAGTCACCAGCTCGGGGCTTACAGAAGAGTGGAAACAAGTCAGCCCAAATCAACACCGAGTATCTGGGTTTACTCATGATGTGAACTATGGGTTCATCGACATTGATTGGTCTCATTCAGACCCCACAATCACAATCGGCTTAAAAGATGTGGACGGTAAAGAAGTGATGTCAAATATACTTAAGCTATCTGATATTCAATAAACACCACGAGTACAAACAGATAGCTCCATTATCTATTCATAGTTACGCAATAATATAACAACGTTTTTATTTAGGAACATGGAAGTTCCCTTTTCACTTTAGAGCACCACAGATTGTTATAAATTGTCATAAATTGTTATACCCTATTTTAGAAACGTAATTATAAGTCTACACTACGTGAAAGTATATTTTGTCAAAGGAAAGGATATGAAATACATTTATGGGTTAACAAGTTTACTGTTTATTTTAGGAGCCAGTGGCTGCTCTAGTGAGTCAACCACTTCAGATATTGTCGCTACCGAAAAAATTTGGGCAGACATTCGACTTACTGCAAATGGTAAGCGCGCTAGAGTCGTTACTGAGTTTAATAAAAGCAGTAGTATAGGCGCAAATATCATTCTTAGCCCCAGTGACAAAGTGCAAGCCACCGTTGGTAATGAAGTAAAAGTATTAGAGATGGATGAGGATATTTTAGATATTGACTATCAAGGATACTTTAGCCAAACGACTAAAAATACTGAATTTAAACTTGAATTAATAAGAAGCAAAGAAAACAAGACACTAACATCAAAAGTACTCTTACCAGAAGAGGTGTTGTTATATTCGCCAGTCGCGTCTACATATCGCAAAGATAGCCGAATTGTCGTTGAGTGGAAGCCCGTAAATGAGCCAAATACCACCCTTACCCTATTTTTTAATGCGAGTTGTACTACAAATACAGGTGATCCTTCATCAATCAGTCGCTATGTAGAGTTAGATGATAGTGACGGCAGCTACACTATTTTACTTGGAAGTATCGAAGGGCTCCATAAAGATAATTTGAATAAGAAAAAGTCTTGTAAGTCACATATTACCCTATCACGCTCAAAGAAAGGCACTGTCGATAGTCAATTTAAATCTGGTAGCTCAATACATGCCATTCAAGAAAAGGAATCTGAAGAGTTAACCATCTTACTCAACTAATCTACACTTAAAACAACAAGCTGTACATTATACCTACTAGTCTGAATGCTTACACAATTTGAAGACGCAAGTCTGACGCTAACTGTGTTAAAAGCTTCTTATTTAGAACAACTAAATAGCAAAATTTTCGCCTTGCCTATATACGGGCAAGGCGAGCTTACGCAAGCGCTAAGATAGGCTGCTATAAAGGCATTTATCATTTGAAACCCAGACCTACCTGAAGGTATACAGATATCTTAGGGCAACCGGACACAAAAGCATTGTTACACATAAAAGGCAGCTGGGCGGTTGGATAATATACATGGTGCTTTAACCAGGCTCACTATCCAAATCTTAAGATAATAGGGTTTATATAAAAGGGCTTCAATTGCACATTGAGGCCCTTTTATATTTTATAAACGCTAAACTATGAGGTTAAAAGCGATAGCTCAAATTAAGTGCTAAGTCGTTTATATCATTGGTAGAAATAAAGTAGTGGCTAAAATCTACCCCTAGTGTCAATGCATCACTGAGTTGATAGTGAACACCACCGCCTATATAGCCGCTAGTGCCACTATCTTCGTAACGAGTAGAGAATTGACCATCCCGAACGCTGTTAATTTTATAATCCCAATTAAACGCACCCAAGAACATTTTACCAACAAATTTATCTGCAAATGGTTTTGAGTAATTGAATTGTAAAGCAGGACCTTCAGGCAAAACCGGAGCTACGCGCGCCAACGCCATTTGGCTTTGCTCAGGATCTGCACTTAACCCCGTAAACTCCACACTACCTTGACCAAGGTCAATGTACCGAAGTCCTACTTGCCAATTCGGGATTAATTCATAAAATGCCCCTATTGACCAACTACTACTATCTTCATCTAAGTTGACAATGTTTAAGTCCGAAGCGCTAATTTCACTGTCTGCTGTAGATTGTCCAAGTGTCGCCTCCAATTGCCAATTACTCGCCTGTGCTTGTGTGCTTAATAAACAGCTCGTACTCACCAATGCAAAAGCTGGTATTATTGATTTCTTACGGCGCAATATCACCGCACTAATTAATAGTAACAACATGCCTCCCATAGTCCCTGAGGACTTGTTGGTTACAGAAGTAACTTGTTTAACTGACACTGTGACGCTCACTTGCCCCTCAGCCGTTGCTCCAAATTCATCTTTAACAACATAGTTAATTGTATCAACACCTTCAAATCCAGCTTTCGGTGTATAACTCAGCGTACCGTCAATATTAATCGCTACAGTACCTTGGCTTGCCGTTGCAGAAACAAGGCTTAAAATCCCACCTTCTGGATCGCTATCATTTGCAAGTACATCGATAATGATTTTCGCACCATTTGAGACCGCGGTGTCATTTGCAACCTGCGGTGGTTGATTGGCGATAATAGACACTGTCGCTGTACTATTACTCGATCCTCCCTGCCCATCAGTTACGCTATATTGAATAGTTGCGTTACCAATAAATGCAGCTGGTGGCGTGTAGTTCAATTGATTATTTTCGATACTAACAACACCGAAATCAACACTTGCCCCTGTTATGGTGAGTGTATCATTGTCGCTGTCTGTATCGTTTTCGAGTACGTCAATTATAATTGTTTGACCAGAAACAATTGTCACGCTGTCAGCATTCGCCACTGGCTGTGCGTTATTCGAAATTGGTACCGCGATGCCACCTGGGTCGACAATACTGCCATTGGCAATACCATCGTCATCATTTGGACCACCATCGACTATACGTAGTTGAACACACCAATCACCATCACTAAGACCTGCGCTCCATTCGTTACTTCCAGGAGGTGGACAGAAACCTGGCTCACCTTGAGTCGAGAGTAACTCGTTACCTTCTCCAACCACAAAGTCTCGCCATTCACCACCAATTAATTTGCGATAAACCGCATTTAGTGGAATAGGCTTACGCTGTGGTAAAACAATACTATATACATCACCGGGTTGTGGTAAGCCTGTCGCAATAAAGTCGAACAATCCACCCGCATTATTGGCATTTGGATCTGAAGGCAGCTCTGACTCCAACAGCTGTAGACCACCCGTATTATTTTGTGGCACAGTAGCGCCTTTACGTAAACATACCCCTGGGTCGCCTTCAACCAAGAATTGGCTAGATTCTAACGCTTGTTCCTGCACCACATTACAGTCAGTGATCGCATCCATGAAATCTGGAATACCATCTTCATCCTCATCTGCATAGCCTTCTTGATCGTCAGGAATTAAGTCACCGTCACTATCCTCTCCACTCAACGGCGCTAAAGACTCAACTACCTCTATGAATACATTGCGAGATGTTGACAGGCTTGGCGTCGCATTATCTTCAGCCGTAACCCTTACTTTATAAATACCCGAAGGGATATTGGCAGGGTTAAATGCAAAGATAAATGGATCATTCGATGTATTAACTAACGCTGTATCTGGCTGCCAACTCACATTTACTATGTCATTTGGATTAGGATCCGTGACCACAGCTTCTATGGTAACTTCTTCATTAGAGGCGGTAATTAAACTTCGCTCTTCACCATTTTGCTGCACAACTGCCGATAAACTTGGCGCCACATTCTGCTCAACAATTGTTACTGTCGAAGTAGATTTAGCCCCTCTGTTTAATGAGTCACTCAGGGAGATCACAATAGTTTCGTTGTCTTCGCTTATACCATCAGCAAGTATATTAAAGCTGATACTCGCACTGGTGCCTGAGTTTATTACTACTTCACCCGACTGTAAGTCATGATCACTGCTATCCGCTGAACCCGAAACAGTATAAGGTACGGTTACGGGGTAACTGGGTGCTGGACCATTTAGATACACCTTAACCGAGTGACTGCGATCTTCTGCAACTCTACTATCTTTTTGCAGTGACACCAGAGGATTGACGTTAAGATTCTGGCTCGCAACGGCTTGTTGCCCTTGACTATCCGTTGCTTGCCAATAAACAATGTGTTTACCAGGTGCAAAAATAGGTATTCCTCTTACTAACGACACCGGTAATGGGTTCCCTGCGCTATCTGATGCGACTGCAGTACCAAGGTTCACTTTTGTGAATAAGCCTGTTGCGTTCACCGTTAAATCGCTCGGAGCAGTAATTGATGGCGCATTACCCGAACCCGTGCCATTGATTGTGATACTCGCATTTGCCTTTGCTCTCGCTTTACTATCATCCTCAATCAAATAAGTTACAACAATTGGTGCTTGTGAGTTTTGTATAGCTTGATAAGTTAAGGTGTTATTGGCTATGAATGCAGAACCAATTGAAGCTTTAGCGCCGATAATTCTGAGCGCACTACCATCTGGATCACTATCATTATTCAAGACAGGAAGCACATACTGATTGGAAGCCACAGCATCGAAGGTGAAGCTGTCATCCACAGCAATAGGCGCATCATTTACAGAAGTGACCGTCATCGAAACTGAAGCCGTATTTGACTTAAATTCACCGTCTGACACGGTGTAAGTAAATACATCAGAGCCATTAAAGTTCGGCAATGGTGTGTAGCTAAACACAGTACCTTGAATTTGAACTACACCATTTTGTGGCTGTGACACCAACTCCATCGTCAATGCATCACCGTCGGGGTCACTAGCCTCAGCTGAGAAGCTCGTAGTCCCATCTTCAAGCACGCTTCTTTGCATATTGTTTGCAATCGGCGCAGCATTAACCGGCTCAACATTGATTTCAAATGCAGGCAAGCTTGCTTGTAATACTCCATCACTGACACTGATGATGATGTTGCTATAAGTGCCTACATCTTCTCTAGTCGGCGTACCTGCCAAATTACCAGACGACGTATCAAAGCTTGCCCAAGCTGGTAGGTTGGTCACAGAGAATGTCAATGCTTGAGAGTCCACATCAGATGCTGTCGGTGTAAAACTGTATACTTCGTCTTGTTTAACACTTGTTGATGGAGTACCGGAGATGATCGGTGCATCATTGACGGCATTCACCACGATGTTAAATGCAGGTAACGATGCATCAGCTTGACCATCCGATACCGTAATTACAATGCCGCTGTAGGTACCGTCTTGTCCTTCACTTGGCGTACCAGTAATAGCGCCTGTTGTATCACTGAAACTTGCCCATACTGGAAGATTCGCCACACTGAATGTTAAGCTATCGCCGTCGGTATCCGTCGCCGTCGGTGTAAAACTGTATGCAACATCTTCATTGACAGAAGTCGAAGGTGCTCCTGAAATAACTGGCGCATCATTTATCGGTGTCACCGTGATATTCACTGTCGCCGCGTTAGATACTAGTCCTTCTGCATCTTGTACCGTATAAGTAAAGCTATCATTCCCAAAGAAATTCGCATTCGGCGTATAAACAATATTACCTGTCGTTAGTATTTGCAGTGAACCGCCTTGAGGCTGATTAACAATTGCAACGCTTGCGGCATTGAGCTGGCTATCTACGTCCGTATCATTACCCAACACGTTTATCTCAATGTTGCCATCTTCAAGTAATTGAGCCGTATTGTTAACTGCAACTGGTGCATCATTAACTGCGGTGATATTGACTGTAACTGTTGCTGGTTCAGAGCGCAGCCCTTCACTATCTTCAATGGTGTAAGTGAAGGTCAATGTACCATTTTGATCTTGTTTTGGTGTGATAGTGAGCACACCATCAGAGCCAACCGTGACGGTAGCAAGGTCGTAGTTGCCGACACCGTCGCCTTTATCTTCAAGTGCAATATCCGAACCATCAAAACCTTGATCTTCAACGTCAGAATCGTTTGCGAGGATCGTCAATGTTGTAACAGTATCCTCATCTGTTGTTACAGTGTCATTACCAGCCACAGGCCGGTCATTTACTGCACCAATATTGACGGAAATAGTCGCAATATTGGACTTCCCACCTTCGCTGTCAAGGATCGAGTAAGTAAAGCTATCATTTCCTGTCTCATTGGCATTTGGCGTATAAGTAATGGTGCCATTACTCAGGTCTATTGCCGCTTGCCCCTTGCTTGGCTGCGACTCAAGCGCAATAACCCCAGTTGGGTTGGTATCTTCAACATCTGTTGCACTTGTTCTAACGGTCAAAGCTGAGGTTGGCGTGTCTTCGTCTATGTTTGGTGTAAAGTTAGCCGCGACTGGTAAGTCATTTACAGGTGTTATGGTAATACTAACCGTTGCCTCATTTGATTCAGCCTGAGTCGAGTCTTTAACCGTATAAGTAAATGAATCCGAACCATTTGCATTAGCGGTAGGTGTAAAGGTGACGACCCCATTACTAACGCTTAATTGCCCTTTCGTCGGCTGAGTTTTAATGGAGACTGACGAAGCAACCATGTTGTTTTCAGGGTCACTATCATTGGTAAGCACATTCACCGAATTAGACGCGTCTTCAAGTGTAGTAAGGGTGTCATTCACAGCCGTTGGAGCGTCTTCAACCGCATTCATATTGATTGTTACAGTGTACACAGGCGAGCTGGCATTAACGCTGTCTTCAATATGATAGGTGAAGCTATCGGTGTGGTTCTCACTCCCCCCATGAACATAGCTAAAGCTACCGTCAGTATTGAGGGTCAACGTACCGTATTGTGGATCGGTGTCTTTCACTACCGTTAGACTATCGCTGGAATCAAGATCATCGTCGCTTGCAAGCGAAAGTAAACCGTTATTTAAGTCGCGTGATAATGTCGCACCTTCATCTATGGTAAAGCTAGTATTTTGCCCAGTTGGTGCATCATTGGTATTAACGACTTCAATATTAAATGCGCTGAGCGTATCGCTGTCTGTACCATCACTTACCGAGATTTCAATATCCGTGGTCGTGCCAACATGAGAGTCATCTGGCGTACCGGAAAGCTTACCTGTTTGCGTATCAAACGTTGCCCAATTTGGCTTATTCGTAATGCTAAAGGTATGAGTATCACCAGTATCTGAGTCAGCCAGAGTCGGCGTAAAATCGTATTCACTGTCTTCATCTACAGTTGTTGCTGGTGTCCCTGACAAAACAGGTGCAACATTATACTTTTTAATCACCGTATCTGTTACTACATTTGCTTCATTCCCTGCGTCGTCAGCCACGGTAACAGATAACGTCAACGTCCCTTCATTTAATGAGGTGACATTAATGCCGGTCTCTTGCTGAGTGGTTCCCGTAATAGCGGTTGCACTTGCGCTAGATACAGAGCTGCTGCCGTCTGAGATTTCATAAGTAAAGCTACCCGTAGATTCCAAACCTGTTAAGGTGAAGCTAAACGCAGTCTCATTTCCTGCATTGATCAAGTCTTGGTCAATCGTAGCTGAAATACCGCTTGGTGCCGAATTATCCAGCGTTATGGTTTGGGTGGCTGCAGTAGAGGTGTTACCTGCGCTATCCACCTGAGTTGCCGAGACGGTCAGCGTGCCATTATTTAAACCGCTGACATCCAGCTCACTCCCACTTAGCGTCCAATTACCGGAGTTATCGGCAGTCACGGTACGACTCACCGAGCTGTTGTTGTCCGTGATGGTCACGGTCACGCTGTTGCCCGCCTCCGCGCCGGAGCCTGCAATTAAGACATCATTATCTTCTTCGGCATTCACGAGTCCATCGGTTTCAATTGGCGTGGTGATGGTCACCGCAGAAGGCGCTGCATTGTCTAGCGTAATCGTTTGCGTCGCAGCGGTAGAGGTGTTACCTGCGCTATCCGCTTGCGTCGCAGATACTGTAAGTGTGCCATTATTTAAACCGCTGACATCTAACTCACTCCCGCTTAGCGTCCAGTTACCGGAGTTATCGGCGGTCACGGTACGGCTCACCGAGCTGTTGTTATCCGTGATGGTCACCGTCACACTATTGCCCGCCTCCGCGCCGGAGCCGACAATCAGCACATCATTATCTTCAGCCGCATTCACGAGTCCATCGGTTTCAATTGGCGTGGTGATGGTTATCGCAGAAGGCGCCGCATTGTCTAGCGTAATCGTTTGCGTCGCAGCGGTGGAAGTGTTACCTGCGCTATCTGCCTGAGTTGCCGAGACAGTCAGCGTGCCATTATTTAAACCACTGACATCCAGCTCACTCCCGCTTAGCGTCCAGTTACCGGAGTTATCGGCGGTCACGGTACGGCTCACCGAGCTATTGTTATCCGTGATAGTCACCGTCACACTGTTGCCCGCCTCCGCGCCGGAGCCTGCAATTAAGACATCATTATCTTCAGCCGCATTCACGAGTCCATCGGTTTCAATTGGCGTGGTGATGGTCACCGCAGATGGCGCCGCATTGTCTAGCGTAATCGTTTGCGTCGCAGCGGTAGAGGTGTTACCTGCGCTATCCGCCTGAGTTGCCGAGACTGTGAGCGTACCATTATTTAAACCGCTGACATCCAGCTCACTCCCGCTTAGCGTCCAGTTACCGGAGTTATCGGCAGTCACGGTACGACTCACCGAGCTGTTGTTATCCGTGATAGTCACCGTCACACTGTTGCCCGCCTCCGCGCCAGAGCCTGCAATTAAGACATCATTATCTTCGGCCGCATTCACGAGTCCATCGGTTTCAATTGGCGTGGTGATGGTCACCGCAGATGGCGCCGCATTGTCTAGCGTAATCGTTTGCGTCGCAGCGGTAGAGGTGTTACCTGCGCTATCCGCCTGAGTTGCCGAGACTGTGAGCGTACCATTATTTAAACCGCTGACATCCAGCTCACTCCCGCTTAGCGTCCAGTTACCGGAGTTATCGGCAGTCACGGTACGACTCACCGAGCTGTTGTTATCCGTGATAGTCACCGTCACACTGTTGCCCGCCTCCGCGCCAGAGCCTGCAATTAAGACATCATTATCTTCGGCCGCATTCACGAGTCCATCGGTTTCAATTGGCGTGGTGATGGTCACCGCAGATGGCGCCGCATTGTCTAGCGTAATCGTTTGCGTCGCAGCGGTAGAGGTGTTACCTGCGCTATCCGCCTGAGTTGCCGAGACTGTGAGCGTACCATTATTTAAACCGCTGACATCCAGCTCACTCCCGCTTAGCGTCCAGTTACCGGAGTTATCGGCAGTCACGGTACGACTCACCGAGCTGTTGTTATCCGTGATAGTCACCGTCACACTGTTGCCCGCCTCCGCGCCAGAGCCTGCAATTAAGACATCATTATCTTCGGCCGCATTCACGAGTCCATCGGTTTCAATTGGCGTGGTGATGGTCACCGCAGATGGCGCCGCATTGTCTAGCGTAATCGTTTGCGTCGCAGCGGTAGAGGTGTTACCTGCGCTATCCGCCTGAGTTGCCGAGACTGTGAGCGTACCATTATTTAAACCGCTGACATCCAGCTCACTCCCGCTTAGCGTCCAGTTACCGGAGTTATCGGCAGTCACGGTACGACTCACCGAGCTGTTGTTATCCGTGATAGTCACCGTCACACTGTTGCCCGCCTCCGCGCCAGAGCCTGCAATTAAGACATCATTATCTTCGGCCGCATTCACGAGTCCATCGGTTTCAATTGGCGTGGTGATGGTCACCGCAGATGGCGCCGCATTGTCTAGCGTAATCGTTTGCGTCGCAGCGGTAGAGGTGTTACCTGCGCTATCCGCTTGCGTCGCTGATACTGTAAGTGTGCCATTATTTAAACCGCTGACATCCAGCTCACTACCACTTAGCGTCCAATTACCGGAATTATCGGCAGTCACGGTACGGCTCACCGAGCTGTTGTTGTCCGTGATGGTCACCGTCACACTGTTGCCCGCCTCTGCGCCGGAGCCTACAATTAAGACATCATTATCTTCGGCGGCATTCACGAGTCCATCGGTTTCAATTGGCGTGGTGATGGTCACCGCAGATGGCGCCGCATTGTCTAGGGTAATCGTTTGGGTGGCTGCGCTAGAGGTATTACCAGCAGTATCAGTTTGCGTCGCCGAGACTGTGAGCGTGCCATTATTCAGACCGCTGACATCCAGCTCACTCCCGCTTAGCGTCCAGTTACCGGAGTTATCGGCAGTCACGGTACGACTCACCGAGCTGTTATTGTCCGTGATGGTCACCGTCACACTGTTGCCCGCCTCCGCGCTGGAGCCTGCAATTAAGACATCATTATCTTCAGCCGCATTGACTAGTCCATCGACTTCAATAGGCGTAGTAATACTGACCGCACTCACACTCGTATCTACTGTGACAGATAGACCTGAGCCGTCAGCAGTATTACCTGCTGTGTCGGTCGAACGAGCTGTCATCGTATGTGTGCCTGCTGTCAAAGCAGACGTTGTGATAGTCCAAGTACCTAAAGTTGCTATGCCGGTACCCACAGTTCCATCAATGCTTGAAATTAACGTAATAGCACCGCCATTGGGGCCAGAACCGGTAAATGTTGCCGTAGTATCGTTGGTGATATTGTCCGTATTAGATGTACCAGTATCGCTGCTTGCATCCAGATCAGGTGTGCCTGGCGCTGAAGGCGCGGTTGTGTCTATCGTGACACTTAAGCTGCTGGATGCGCTACTTTCATTGCTATTTGCATCCGTTGCTTTTGCTGTGATGGCATGGGTTACACCAGCGGTCAGTGCACTGGTGGTAATTTGCCAGTTACCACCCGTCGCTGTACCTGTGCCTATGACCGTTGTACCGCCGCCTTCTTGATCGCTATAAAGCCTTACTGTTGAGCCACTTTCCGCAGTGCCACTGAAGGTTGGAGTGGTATCATTGGTATTGTTATCGGAATTTGAAGAACCGGTATCTGAACCGGCGTCAAGATCTGGAGTGGATGGCGCGTTGGGTGCCACATCATCATTCACCGTGACCGTAAATGCTTCTTGGAATGTCGTAGTAGAATCACTGGTTTGTATACAAACAATATAGCTGCCGGCATTGATCGCAGCTTGCGCTTCTAAATTAGAACCATTGATCTGGAAACTGCCGTTATCAGTATCTGCACTACAGGTGCCATTAGCGCTCGCCCCACTGCTGACGATAGAATAGGTGTGGCTATCACTGGTATCAAGATCTGTGGTACTCAAAGTCCCTATGTTAGCACCTGCACCAGTTGCAGACTGATTGATTGATGATGTGTCAAGGCTTATGTCTGTTGGAGCATCGTTTTGGCCGGTGATATTGACCACGGCCTGATTAGTACCTGTACTATTTGCAATACCATCATTAAAAGTATAATCGAGCGTCACCGAAGACGGAGGAGCATCTGAACTATTCTGATAAGTGATATTTTGCAACACCGAATCAACGAATGCAGATGTTGCATTGGTATTGAATGTCAACACTAACGTGCCGGATGAATTGGTGGTCACTGTACCGACCGTCGTCGAATTAAAAGTAAAGGTGCTGCTCTCGGTCAGGGTGCCCAGTAGACCATTGTTACCAAACACATCCTGAGCATTGGCACCACCGTTGCGGGCAATGGTCAACGTCGCGTTATTATAGTTACCTGCGCCGCTGTCGAGCGCGTCCAGTTCAGTATCGGCAATCAAAACATCTGAGTCAATCACCACAGACGAGCCATTTTCTATGAATG
The DNA here is from genome assembly GCF_005886105.2 of Pseudoalteromonas galatheae. Taxonomy (NCBI): domain Bacteria; kingdom Pseudomonadati; phylum Pseudomonadota; class Gammaproteobacteria; order Alteromonadales; family Pseudoalteromonadaceae; genus Pseudoalteromonas; species Pseudoalteromonas galatheae. The sequence continues at coordinate 1,215,125 of NZ_PNCO02000002.1, read as the reverse complement.
TACCGCCACCATTGAGGTTACTAAATACAGGCACATCATTCGGCGTAATAAAGGTGATATCGGTGTTGGCGCCATTATCTGCCACTGTGAAACCTAGTGAATTGGCTGGCGCATTTGACAAGCTAATTGCCACTTCAATGGAGCTAAAGTCAGTCGCATTGGTATCAACCTGAAGTGTGCTAGTACCATTGAAACGCACGTTGCTGGTTGTCAGGCCAGTGACACTATTGATAGTAATAATGTCACCTACACTCAAATCGGTAATGGTGTCGCCATTGAGATCCGATGCGTCGCCAACAAAATTATCATTGCCTGCGTTACCTGTCATCGAATCTGTACCACCACCCGGGCGAATGGTATCGGTTCCGCTACCACCGGTGATGGTGTCATTACCATCAAAGTCAGTGGCGGTCATGTTAATGGTATCGCCACTCAGTGCGCTGGCATTCAGTGTAATTCCACCGGCAAGCGCAAAGCCCAAAGCATTAGAGATAGTGACCGAGTTACCATTGGAATCAAAGTTATCTGTCAGCGTAATGGTAAAGATGTTATTGGTACCAATTGCCAGGTTTTCGATTTCGGATACGCTGGTATTGGTAAAGTTAAACGTGCCCCCGTCCATCAGTTTGAGCGTTTCAGAACCCGCAGCACCGGTAATCGCCGTAGTGAAGTTATTTGCTACATTCGCCGCGTCAATCGCCACCGTTGCGCCACTGGACAGTGATAGAGTGCCAATGTTGGTAAAGCCCCCACTACTGACATCAGCGCCATCTGATGCACTCACAGTATCACCGGTAGTTGGGTCACCGACTAACGAACCATTGAATGCACTGCCAGCAATATCAAACGTGATAGCGTCGTTAGACACGGTTGCGTCTATCGTGGCAGATGCATTGGTGACTGTGATAGTCCGGGTGTTGGTGCTATCGTCGTTTACTGAGTATGTCTCTATACCCGTAAGTGTAGTAAAGTCACCATCTCCGCTGATTGTAATGGTCTCGGAGCCTGCTGCTGTGACCGTGCCTGTGAATGTGGCATTTTGTTCCGGAGTCATGGTAACGGATGCACCACTGGCCAAAGTCAGATTAACAATATTGGCGAGCGTACCGCCAGAGATGTTCGCCCCTGAAGACATAGATAAAGTATCTGCTGTCGTAGCATCCCCGGTAAGTGTACCTGTGTAACTTAGCGTCCCCACATTGAATGTGACCGCATCCGTAGATGACGAAGCCGTTACCGATGTGCCAGCGGCCCCAACTGTTATCGTTCTGCTGTTGGTCAATGAATCTCCAACTGAAAAACTCTCAACATTAGCAAGCGTTGTAAAGTCACCGTCACCAGAGATATTAATCGTTTCAGTGCCTGCAGCTGTGATGGTGCCGCCAAATAGAGCAGGCTGAGAAGCCGTCATCGACACGGTGGCACCACTGGCCAATGTCAGGTTCTCAAAATTTGATACTGTTGCACCAGCAATGCTAGCCCCAGAGCTCATTGATAGTGTATCGGTGCCGCCCGCAGCGTTAAGCGTGCCCGTTGCGGTTAATGTTCCTATGTTTACAGTATCATTACCACTGCTACCTGTTACATTCTGGCCCGCAGCACTCAGTGTGATGCTGTTCGCTGCACCTAAAACATAAGTTTCAATGGCGCTTGCAGCTGTTAAACCGTCGGTTGCTGCAGAGATAGTAATGCTTTCAGTTGCGCTGCCGTTAACGGTACTGAATGCATCGTGTTGTGCCTCTGTCATGGTGACCGCAGCATTCGCATCCAGTGTCAGGGTCTCAAAGCCACTCACTGTGGCACCGGCAATACTGGCACCATTACTCAGTTGCAGCACATCAGTGCCGCCGCTACCAGCTAAAGTACCTGTAGCAGTTACAGACCCCGTTACAACAGTATCAGCCGAGCTACTGCCCGTTACATTTTGTGAAGCACCACCCAGCGTAAAGGTAAAACCTGCGCCCAATACATAGGTTTCGATATCCGCATCACCGCTAATCGTACCATCACCATCGGCACTGCTGAGCGTAAATTGGTTAGTCCCCGCGCCATTAATGGTGGTAAACGATTCATGCTGAGATTCGGTCAGCGTAATGGATGCACCGCTATCTGGTGTAAGCGTCTCAAAGCCACTCAACGACGTTAAGCTGGCTAGGTTAGTGCTAGTAGGTACCGAGAGCACATCGGTGCCCGTCCCACCACTTGCTGTAGAGCCTGTCGTGTGGCTGGCATTAGCGATTGTCAGGGTTTCGTCACCGCCTGCAAAGGTAATGGCGGGCGACAGGTTTGTGCCATTAGTTGTGTCAAAACCAGCGGCGCTTGAGCTGGCAGCCGTAACATCTGTCACACTGATGGAGGCTGTGCGACTGTCACTGTCGATAGTGCCATCGTTGATCTGCACGGTCACCGTGCGCGCAGTTTCATTTGGTGTGCTGGACGTATTGTTGTATGTGACGGCCTGCAAGAAGGTTTGCACTTGTGCAGCAGAAGCTGAAAGGCTAGAAATGTCAATCGTACTCACCCCCTCAAAAGCTGAAGAGCCTGATGTACCTTTTAACGTATCTACGGCAGAAGCGGAAACATATAGTCCTTCCCCAGTATCTCCCTTTGGGTTTGTTAACGTAATCTCAATCGAGCTTATTGTATCACCATCGGCGTCTGTTACTGACGCGCTACTAGCAATATTAACCGCGCCACTGCCCTCTGAAAAACTGGCTGTATTGTCATTGCCACCGGTGCCACTATTTAGGTCTACGACTGGAGCTGTATTTACAGTCGTGAAGTTAAACGTCGTGTCGTCACTGATCCCAGTGAACGGGTTGCTGGATGTATCTGTTACCGCCCCCGAGTCAATTTGTATTGCATAAGTTCGATTACCTACCAGGTTACCGGGTGGGTTTAAATAGACTTTATCATTGGTAATACTGACACGACCTGCGCCTGGTGATGTTGTTGTGCCATCACTTTCATTGGCAACATCAAACTCTTCAAAAACACTATTATCTGTGACATTACGGATGGTGATATTGCCGCTACCCAGTGTAATGTCTTCATCGAAGGCGATGACTATATCATTACTGACAGAGACATTGGTTGCATCGTCAGTGGGGGTTGAGCTTGCGCTGACAAAAACAGGTGGCGTTGAATCAGACGCTGGAGCATCGTCCAGTGTGATGTTTCGGATTGCGAAGCGTGAGTCGTAAGCACTGGCGGGATCTGTATCCGGGAATGAAATGATTAAGGTGTCAATGTCTTGCCAGAGCGCGTTATTAAAATCACTACTACGCGTAAAGCTAAAGGTCGTACCCACTCCGGGCCCAACCGGTGGCGTTAAGTCAACCGTGACCGTTTGACCACCGTCTTTAAAGCCGGTAAATCGAACCCTGTGCTCTGCATCAGTGGCAGTTGCGCGGACAAAGGTAATGCCATCAAAACTAAAATGTGTGCCTGCATTCTCCAGGAGTTTATAGGCCTTGTCAGTCGCGCTGGCTCCGGAATTACCAATAAAATTTGCAGCATAAAACGAGCTAAAGGCCACAGCAAAGCTCTCTGCTGTATAACTGTCTCCACTTTCGCCACCATCCAGGATAAAAGTAACGTCGCCGGCTGTATCGAGAGAAATATCCGGTACGCCACTGGCGCCATCTCTCACATCCGTTGGCGTACCTGTGCCGGAGGAATAATCCAATATCTTTTGGCCTGCCCAGATATTGCCGGAAAACAACGCTGCTGATATACCAGCCGACGTTACGGCGGTGGCAACTTTACTTAATTTCATATAACTACTCCGTTAATTTACCTGGTCCAGTGACATTTTATCGTTTTAATATTTACTTCAACGCAATTTGATGACAATCCATTGCTAAAGCGGGCCAACCCTGTGCATGGTCAGCCCATATCCAGTACCGATTAGTTACGAGGAGGAAACACCCCGTCCGTTGCAATCAGCCAGTTAACCGGTAATACCGGGTTTAATATATTCAAAGGTGCAGAGCCACCTGTGTTAGTGACAGTGACAGTTCCGCCCGCAGAGCCACCACCAGATACCGTTAGCCCCTCAATAGTCGTCAGATTCGCTGACTCAAAACCTGGTTTGAAGAAAGCATCACTATTGTTTGCTGCAATATAAGAGCTAGTATCTGGGGTTTTGGCATTTGCCGTATTGGTTGCGACCTGTAGCGTGCCACTTACTGGATTTGTACCTCCAAGCGGCGTGAAAATAGCAGTATGAGAATGTGCAGGCATATGAATGATCTCAATACCTACCAGTTCTGTACCTTGCCTTTCACCTTGACGGTAATCCATACCACCTGGGCGCACACCTTGTCCTACCGGGCTGCGACCGCGCAGATCTGGTAACGCGTACGTAGTGCGCGCATCACCACCATAAATAGTTCCTATCAAAGCAAACAACGCCTGATTTTGTGAAATAGCCATCGTCTGGCCTAAACACATTGCAAAGTTTCTAATTGTAAAAGCACCGCCGAAGGTACCCATTGAGCCAATATACGGATCAGGAGACATATGAATTCCTCTTTAATTTGTAAACATGCCCTTTAACGATAAACGCTCAGTACCACTCAACCCCACTCTTTGGTTTATCGACTTGTTGCGAATAGTTCGCACTTACTACTTCAAATACTACTTAACCTAAAAACTCATACTTAATTGTTTCTCTATCACTGCGCTTAGTTAGTCCGGATCCCCCGCTGGCAAATGTGCAGTGAAAACGGGCGGAATAAAAAGTTCAGGTAGCTGCACTCTACGTGCCTCCCCGCTTAGTACTTTGTCGAGGCAAATTGTACCAATATCATTAATGCTAATATTCAGTTCAGCCGGAGCGTCGTTTGTAGGCGCAGGAAAGCGCCAGTAGAGCTCATTAGTTTTGTAGCGTAGCAATGCCATTTGGTCATATTGATCAAACTCACTCGGACTGTCACAAAAACGTTCATGACAATCCTCCAACTTTTGCTTTCCTAGGTATTGAACCAACAAGCTTCCCATCCCAGGTATATCTAAAATTCCACTTTCTCCAAGTGCAACTTCCATCTCACCTTTTCCTTCGAGCTTGCAAATCTTTTGTCCCTCTCCCTTGGGCGCTGCACCACCGCTGTAGGAATACAACGTAAGGTCGTAGCCATAGCAATTTGTTAGGTTAATCTTTATGTTCATGTCTACCTCGCTTCTGAGTTTACATTCAGAGCATAGTTAGAAATGCAGGATACAAAGTGAATAGGCACAGTTACCAATCAATCCTTCTCAACTAAGCTACCGTTTAAATTTAGTTTAAAACTACTGCATTACCATTGATTTAAATCAGTTAGATAATTTTTCTTTCCAATCCAAGTTTACTTTTTGCTAACTAAAATTAGACATCTCCATTCCAGCTTCTAATCCAAATAACATCGCAAAGCGATATCCATCAAATATGCCCTGCTCTGTTAAAACAATGTCTAACCGCACCGCCCCATCTACAACTTTGACCAATAAACCATTAGTTCGGTCAAGTTCAATGACCGTTCCAGGTCGTACACCCATCAAATCACAATCAATCTTGGTTGCCTGCATAAGCTGTATTAGACCATTTCGAAATTTGAATCGCGCCCCTCCCAGTTCAGTGTTTGCGGCTCGAGTAAGGTTAACGATTTGTGTACAGGTATCTCGCTGAAAGTCGATAACCAGATCTTCAATTTTAACGTGCCTAGCGTAATGTATTTTGTTTAACGCTTCGGCTTGAGGCTGCTCATGCCAATTGAGTGTACCCGTTGCTTCTTGTTGAATAAGCTTATCCAACAGAGCAGGAACCATTTGCGCAACTTTTTGATGTAAACACTGTGAAGTATCAAATGGGTGAATAGGTAAGTCGATATACGCACCTATTGCTCCGCAATCTAACTCCTCAATGACCTTATGCAAAGTTAGCCGGACGGTTTCAGCTCCTTCTTTAAGCTGCCAAAAAAGTGGCATGGGACCTCGGAATTCAGGCAAAGCACTTGGATGGATATTGACGATGTCATTGTTAAAATAGCGGATAACTTCTGACCGAATTCTGTGCCGAAATAGATAAACCAAGCCACGATTAGCTCCGAGCCTGTCCAATTCTGAAATCAAGTGTTTATCAGAATCTTCTCGATATTGCAGCATAGGTATTTGATGATGATTTAAAAACTGCTTTAACTGCTCAAGATCAGGATTTGCCTCCGCCTCGACTAAAACAACGCAGGCCAGCGCTTCTCTCTGTAGTAGATATTGAACAGCTAATAAACATAGGCAGCTACCGCTGAATAGAGCATATTTAGATTTCATCAATGAATTCCTATACTTTCACAGGTACAAAACCTGGCAAACCACTAAGTTGGTAGTAAAACTGCACCTTATCACCGCCACATGCAACAAAGTGTGTGTGCTCTACTTCTTTAGGTTTAGCATCGACGTAAAATGTCATATCAGGCCGAGGGTGTGTGATCCCAGAATCGTATTGCCCCACACCTTCTGCTGCAAAGGTCTCTACATTTGCATAAATCGCTAATACTCTTTCACCCATATCCGCGACGCCTTTTGGAATGGTGATCAAATTACCTGCCACTACTTTAATACCATTAGCTAACTCCACCTCCTGCATTTTTAGGAGGGATGATTTGTCGATTCGAAGTAACTCTCCAAGCTCAATACGGTCATTTAATGCAGCCTCATTTACATATTCTGAGTGGCTATAATCCACCTCTTTCCACTGCTGATTGAACTCTGTTTCCCCGATAACCATCATGCCCCTAATGGAAATGCGCTTTGGCACCATCCAGCCATCAATTGAAAGGTACTTAACCAGGTGCTTCGCAATGCTTAGCTGGCCTTCTTTTGTAAAGCCATGCTGCATAGCTTCAAGCACCAGTAAGTCAACTGAAGATTCAGGAATAAACTCGGTAGCATCAACCTGTTCTATGTGCTCTACATAATCTTCTAGAGCAAGATCCTCGACTAATTGTTGTAGAGACAACACTGCTCCTGGGTGCGCATCGATCAGGCTGACTTTTATTTGGTCACTGGAAAAAACGCCGTGTTCTTTGTAGTAACTGAGTAGCGGTAATAATAAAGGTGCGAAAGGCCCACAAGCAGGATAGAGCACTGTGATCTGTGCCTTGTTTTTCAGCATTCCACGAATAGCTTGATCAATCCCTCGCGCGTACCCTTTAATGCGATAAATATCTTTAATTGTATGCTTACAGTTATGGGGCGACATGATTAGGCCTGTGGGCGAAACATACTGTTTGGTCAGCAGCTCTTGACTTAACTTTGCTTGTGCCATGGACTGAACTGCACAGTCATACATAGTTTCGAAGGCAGCCATCAACTGCTGATGTTCCACTTTGGTGTCTATCAACACCAACCTAATTGCGTCAATAAAACTTTTCTGTAACACGGCTTGTCGCTCACTCGCTGTGAGCTGAGTCTTCAACATTGACTCAAGTTGCGTTCTTATTGAGTACTTTAATAAATCATCGATTTGTGGATCGGCGAAATCTAGCTTGGTCACATCAGAAAACAGCTGCTTTTCCATAAAATGATAAGCTCCTAAGTCCTTAGTGTTAGTTCTCATTTAAAAAGGTGGTATAAATCACTAACTCACCTTCTAATGAATGAGTTTAGTTCAGTTTTAGTTCAGCGCTATCAATTTATTGACTTTTTTATCCAACACCCAACACCTATCTCCAAGCTTCCTATCTATTAGTAATATCTCTTGATGACCATCGACATTATTAAGTTTTCTTTTTATCACACGACTACCACCATACGAGTATGCAAAGACACCGCTATTCTCGAAGACCTTAACGCGATTGCCGCTTGCAGCAACTTTTTCTCCTGTCGGACTCACCATACTCATTGTTGGTGACTTGCGTACTTTGGACTGCCAAATCAAGCGGCTGCTCAGACGAAAAACAGCTAAATGGCATAAAAGAAGTTGCAGTGATCGCTGTTCCGACAGATAGGAAAGTTCTACGTTTCAAGAAGTTAGCCTTTTTATTATTTTATTCTGCAGGATTATGCCAGAAATATGGAGAATATAAAATTACATTATATTACAGCACCTTGTAATAGAGATTTAACCTGTAGCACTGTAGCGCGTGCTCTTGCAATACAACCCAATTAACATACCTGCTAAGTGTGCAAAATAGCGACGGCTAAATTTTGATTTTTTGAACAATCAAAATCTTGATGCTAGACAAGTATTTACATTCCAATTACCCTATATCATTAACAAAAAATAAGAATCAGTAATCATATGTCTCTGACACAGTTTTCGGATAGCCATATTGTCGATGTTTTCCAGTCTGACAAATACCAACTACTTGAAAAGGTTGGAGAAGGTGGGTTCGGTAAAGTTTTCAAAGCACGCCAAATAAATACAGGGCAAATCGTTGCACTAAAGTTTTTGGCGTTAGAACCACAACTGGAAGCGACGAAAAAACACAGATATGCAGAACGTTTTAATCGTGAAACCTTACTTTGCAGTCAATTAAATCACCCAAATATCGTACGATTATTAGATAAAGGACAATTAAATGAAAATTTAATGTTCGGGGTATTTGAGTATGTGGAAGGGCAAACGCTACGAGACTATCTAAGTCAAAATGGCGCAATTGATTCTGTGTATGCAACTGACATCATGTTGCAAGTTTTAGATGCGCTAATTCACGCCCACCAACAAGGTATTATCCACAGAGACATAAAACCAACCAATATTATGTTAAGCCAGTCTGGCGCAAAGACTTATGCCAAAATACTTGATTTTGGTATTGGTACACTGGCACAAGAAACACGCCAACATGACTTTGAAACAATCACGCTTACGCAAGAAACACTGGGCACCCCCTCTTACAGCGCCCCAGAACAATTACGCGGTGAGCCTGCTTCAGCTAAATCTGATCTATATGTCTGGGGGTTAGTATTTTTGGAATGTTTGACTGGTGTTCCTGCGGTAACAGGCAACAGTGTCGCATCGATTTATCACAAACAATTAAGCGATGTGCATATTCCGATTCCAAGCGCCCTACTTGGCCACCCTCTTGCTGGGCTTCTCAGACGCGTGCTCAATAAAAGTGCATTGGAGCGGGTGATCACCGCAACCGAGGCATTTTCTGAACTTGCAAGAATGAATGTATCTAACCTTGTTGGTGTGCTAAATGATGTTAAAGCCCAACATGGTTATGATGAAACCACAGTGATGCTCCGTGATGACGACCCTAATCATCGTGCCATTCAAGAATATACCGCGCTTACTGAGCGCAAGCAGCTCACAGCTCTTGCTGTGAGACTAAGCGTTAAGGCACTCGACAATCATGGCAAAGATTACGATGTCATCGACACCGTTTATAAATCTCAGCGCAATCACTTTATTGATATCGCGACTCGTTATGGTGCATACCACGTAGGCAACCTTGCTGATACCAGCTTGTTTTATTTTGGCTATCCAGTGAGCAGCGATAACGACGCACGATTATCTGCAAGGACCGCACTTGAAATGATAAGCGAACTTGCCAAACGTAACGCACTGATGCAAGAGGCACACGGAGTCTCTCTCAACGCTCATATCGGCATTCACACTGGTGTATTTATTACCTACGCCAATGCTGTTCCTGAAGGTCACCACGCTAATATTGCAGCAGCACTATCCCGTGAAGCTGGCGAACGCCAAATCTTATGTAGTGCAGAGTCACGCTCACTCTTGGATGCTTTCTCCGAGTTTAACCTCTACGGACAGTTGCAAATTGGCCCGCTATTCGAACTAACTCCGGTATACAACTTACAGGGTGAGCGTCGCATAGAAGCATTTGGCTTTATGCGTGGTACAAGAAATCATCATGAACTTGTTGGTCGTCACCTTGAGCTGGAACAGACACTTTCACTCATAAATAATAAAGCTGAAAGCGCAACCCGCATCGCTTACATTCATGGTGAAGCTGGGATTGGAAAATCTAGGCTACTGCAAGAAATCCGTGTCAATGCACCACAATATCAACATTTAGTCGCCCAATGCTTACCAGAGCATCAAAATAACGCTCTATATCCAATTTTAACGTTGGTCAAGTACCTATTTAACACCGAACAGCTTGACGCTCATTCAGCTAATACTGTTTTTAGTTATGTGTTATCAAACATGGACAGTGAGCTCGATTTAGAGCAAGCGATCCCTGTGTTGCTAGTTTGGCTCAATATCTCACTTGGTGATGAAATTACGCCTTCTACACTTTCTCCCGATGAGCAGAAGCAAGTGTTGTTTAAAGGGCTTTGCGCGCTATTACTGTCAAATCGTCATGGGCTCAGCAAGTTCAAGCTCTACATTATTGAAGACATTCATTGGGCAGATAGCACCACCTTAGAGTTTTTACATCACTTTGTCGGTGCGCTCGCTTCAGGTGATGTTTTACTAAGCACTTCGAGACAAGCGGTGCCAACTCAGTTAAAAGACCTCACCTTAGTGGATGTCTGCCTGAAAAAGCTAACCGAGAAGGCCACCGAAGACTTTATCATTAACTTGTTTGATGGCCGCAGAGTGTCAGAGCAAGTTCTCAAGTTGCTAACCGGTCGTACCGACGGGATCCCGCTATTTATTGAAGAACTCGTCAATATGCTTAAGCAAAAAGCATTAGTTGGGGATAAAGGAGGAGAGATTGACTTCCTCGCACCAGACAAACTTGACCAAGTACCCACGAGTTTAAGAGAATCACTGCAACAAAAGCTAGACAACCTTCATCATGCCAAAGAGACAGCGCAACTGGCGGCAACCATCGGCCGAGAGTTTGAATACAATTTACTTATTGCTACATCATCCTTAAGTGAAAGCCAAATTCAAAACGACTTAAATGAGTTAATGGCTAACGATCTTATCGTGCATCAACGTCGTGTTGATAACGATAGCTACATTTTTAAACATGCTTTGGTAAGGGATGCTGCCTATGAAAGTATGGGTAAGCATGAATCATATACACATCACATGAGCATAATTGAAGTACTCAACAACACAGGAATGAGTCAAAAGCAGCCCCTACTTACAACCCATCATTTAGCAAAAGTGGGAGATCATAATGCAGCTGTTGAATTATTACTAACATCAGCAAAAAGTGCAGCTGCCATTTACTCTGTCGCAGAGGCCAGTATTTACTATGCAGAAGCATTGAACTTCTTTCAAAATGGGTTAATTGATAACCAGCCCTTACTCCATAAAATTAAAAATGCACTTGCTTCATCACGGGTTGCATACAATGGTTGGCTAGACACGTTGGCTAAAAAGCACGTGCTTCAAAATATCAGTGAACTCGCCACAATTTTAGACCCTAAAGAGCGCTTCATTACGATGAGAGGTGAATGGCTACACGCCTACGCTACTGGTGATATATTAAAAGCTCATAATATTGGATTACAGCTGCACGAAAACAAAAACGAATATCCACCTCACCAACACCCAGTGATCTTCGAGCTCTTATCGCAATCCTACTTTTCGCTAGGAGAGTTTGACAAAGTAATTACGCTTGTCGATACGTTACCAAAAGAGGGCTTCTTCGATAATAGCTCTCAAGCCATAACTGATAATTACGGCTTTTGCTCTGAACTCACTTGTATTGCTTTTAAAGCGCTATCACAGTTGCTCACTGGTAAGGTTGATTTGGCACAAAGCGCCATGAACGATTTAGCTGAGCTTTCCAAAAATATTAATATAAATGACATTAGCTCAGCAACAAATGGGATATGGGCGTGGTTTAAACTAATACATGCTTCAATACAAAAAGATTCAGCTAATTTTAAAAAATATCAAGATGAAGCAAAAAATTACTCATCAACAGGGGTAAGCCTTGCAAAAAATTCTAATAATGTTGGCTGGTTGGGTTATAATAATATGCTCAACTACTTGGCTAATTTAGGTAATATAGATAGCTTACAAGAATTCGAAGAAAAAATATCAAGCTTTGCTGGATATCGTTCACATCGTGCTTTTTATTATTACTTTTTATATAAAGTATTACTATTTAATAAAAACACAATGAAAGATGACGCTTATAACGAATACTTAAATGATAAGGCTAGTACTAAAACCTTATATCTCCAAAACTATGAAAATTAGGAAATGAAAAATGAGTGATAATACAACACTACCAACTGGTTTAATCTCTTACATCTATAATGTAACTAACGATGAAGCTTTGAAGCAACGAGCGACCGATAACTTGGCCGAAGTGATGGCAGAGTTTGATTTAACAGAAGTTCAAAAACGCATTATTACTGAAATTTCTTTAGAAACTGGATTAACAGATGATCTGTGGGATCAACTATCAGCAGAACTAAGACCTGAAATTCAACACACTATCAAAACAATTTGGTAATACATAGGAGCAGCGGGTGATTTTTTTATCTTAATCAAGCGTGTATTTTTTGTAGTGAGTCCCTGTCAGTAATAAAAGTTGAGTTATTTATTTTTTAAATAGTCAATCTCTAATATTGTTGACATCATGCACAAAAAACAAACCAAAATTAAGTTAAATTGGCATTTCACCCGCATTCATCATGAAATATAGTAAAAGTGAGCTTTACAGCATTGCACTTGATAGTGAGGTTCAACATCTCAATAATACCGTATTAGAAAAGCTTCAGACAATTGTCAGTGAAATCCCTGAAAATATACACGCTATATGCTTTGAAAACAGAATTGATCAGTTTGAAGATCCTGTTGACTTTTTAGTATGTTATTATTGCTCTTCTCATAATTTAGATAGCGTTTCATCCTATATAAATCAAAAAATCCCAAATAAATACGCCCTAAGAATAAATGACTTTATAAATAATAGGAAGCAATCCCCTGCTTATAAACTAGTAAATTTAATATGGTTTAGTTTTGACTATGAAGAGGGTCGATATAGCACAGTTCCAACATTTTGTGTAAGTACACAACATTGTCATTTTTCTGACTTTAGCCTATTAAGCTCATTTATAATTAACACATCTGAGTTTTTAGCTCCTGAGTTTTTAAATAAAACAAAAGAGTTACTTCCTAGTTTAGAATGCACTAGGATAAACCACTTCAGTTTTACATTTGGCAGAAAGGCATTTAGAGCTAAATTCGTTTTTAAATTAGAAACCTTAAGACTTCCCAGTCTACTCAAAGATCTAGACTGGAAAGGAAACTTATATCTGCTGGAACAGTTATTAAATACTATCGTTCAAGTATCAGATGAAATACAAGTTGGGCTTTCCTATTCAACGGAGTTGTCAGAAAAGATTGAAATTGAATTACCTTGGATAACAAGCCTTGACGAAAATTATCTACAAGATAGCTTTTTGAGCTCGCTAAGAAAAATAACAGAAAAAGAATTAAGCACTAATTTAACTCCTTGGCTCAACCTGAAAGTACAAACTGGTTACTATATAAAAATAACCCTTACATCAGCATCTGAATTTAATATCAAGTCATATTTATATTCTTCACCTTATAAAAAAAGGAAATAATCATGAAAAGTGTAATAGCGAAGCTCTCTTTACTATTCGTAAGTACTGGTACTTTTGCTACTGAATACAGCATTTTTCCAGATTGGCTAGTCAAAGATGAATGCACATTAACAGAGCCATTTCCTTTTCCAAACGACTTGACTCAGCTAAAACCCTACCCACTTGACGCATACAATAAATTAGTGAAGTCGTGTGAAGAGTTAAAGCCCGTAAAGCCTAATGAATCGCAGAAGCTTGATTATTTGGATCACCGATACGCACTATTTTCATGGCTGAGCTTTACCGCACTAAACAGGCAATTGGACGAAAACTATAAGCTCACGCAAAATAATATAAAAGTGTGTGAAGCCGATTCAGGCGCCAACTGCCCGCTTCCACTTTGGATAAACTGGCGTGAAACCGAGACTATTTTCACAGCAGATGCAGCGCCTCCAAAAAACTGGGAAATATCCAAAAACTTCGCCATGATGCAGCCTTTATCTGCAGTGGAGCAAGTTGCGCCCAAAAATACACCGAAAAAACAGGCAATTTTAACTGACCAAAAAAACAACCCTGTATATTATCAGAAGTTTGTTAGTCCCTATGTATTCAATTTTATTACCAAAAATAAACTATATAGCATAGATGGCCAAATTGAATTCGCGAATAACCCAACTTATAGTTGGGCATGCAAAAGCCAGAGCGCGAGTAGCATGTGCATCAACATGAATACGATTGGCTTTTTAGCGTGTTCCAGTGGTTCCTCATTACCCACTTGTAACTTGTCACAAGACCTGACCAATTTTGACCCTAAGCCACCAGGCCTTGCTATCGAGATAAAAGTAGCGTGGAAAATACTCAATGAGTCTGATGATCCGAGTAAGTACATTCGCGCAACACTGCCCGTAAAACGCTACCACCAAATACAAAGTGGTGAAACAGGCTCATTTAAAGTCGAAGAACAAGAAGTTGGCGTAGTTGGATTTCACATAATGCAGAAAACCGGCACATCTAGTAATTGGATTTACGCAACCTTTTCACATCAGGATAATGTTTGGGGCAACTCTCCAACCTTTTTCGATAAGCAATGTCCAACATGCGCAATCAATCACCCAGTAGGAGGCACTAAGCCTACTCAAGTGGTTCGATTGGAACAAATATCACCGGTTGTTGAAAAAGTGAATCAGCATATTTCTAAGCTATTCAAACAAGAAAACGCTGTTCTGCAATATTACAAACTAATTGGTACGCAGTATTCAACTAATAACAGCAGTAAGCCAATGACTGATATTAATGGCCAACCAAGTGATACAATTGAAACCAAGCTCACCAATTATTCAGGTGGATTGCCCCACCCTGTTTATCTAACTAATGAGGTGATTGAGACATTTTTACAACTAGGAAATCAGCCATTAGGTAAACAAGAAGCGCTTTATTATAAAAGCTCCTCTTGTATGAATTGTCATGCAGCAGGCGGGATCGCAACCGACTGTGATAAGAGTACTGGCAAACCAATATTTACACCACGTACAGCAGACTTCTCTTTTATATATCATGATGCTAAGGCACAGTTTAAGGCGCAAAACTGTATCAAAGAGGAGCAGTCTAATTAACCTGAGGTTAGCTGCCTAAGCTGATGTGTATTTCTGTGAGCTGCAATGAACACTTGCAGCCTCAACCGCATAATACCAGTTGCATTAAGTAAATGATCTATCTTGAAGCGGGGAAATAGCTTTAGTAGCACCGCTCTCGCGTCCTGCTACCGCTAAGGTACCTATATCCATATAGGCAAGGCAAAAGTTTTGCTATTTAGTTGTTCTAAATGAGAAATTTTTAACGAAGCTAATATGCTATTTCCCCCTTCAAATTGATTAGAGAATTAATTCAATTGGTATAATGCTCACCAGCCCGTCAAACTATAAAGCAAGATAGCAGTCATGCTATCTTGCTTTTACTTCAAAAAGTAAAGATTAGCGCTGTGCTAACTTTCCTCTTGCTGTATGAAGCTTCTTGTAACTCTCAATAAGACGCAGGTGCTTGTCTAAACCTTCTAACTTCATGTTCGTAGGCGTTAAACCATAGAATTTCACATCGCCATTAATTGAACCGATAACCGCATCCATCACCTCTTTACCAAACATGCGAGTAAAGTTATGAATGTAATCTTCCATTTCTAACTCGTCATCCAATGCAATTTCGAGTGTGGCATGCATTGCTTGGTAGAATAAGCCACGCTCAACGGTGTTGTCGTTAAACTGCAAGAAGGTTTCTACTAGCTCAATGGCTGCTTCGATATCGCCAAGCGCTAGATAAATTAAAATTTTAAGCTCTAGAATAGTGAGCTGACCCCACACCGTATTTTCGTCAAATTCAACGCCGATAAGGGTGATAATGTCGATATAATTATCAAGCTGGCTGTCTTCTAAGCGCTCAACCAAGTTAGCTAATGCTTCGTCATCTAGTGAATGGATGTTAAGAATATCTTCGCGGTACTGCAGTGCTTTATTAGTATTATCCCAGATGAGATCTTCGGCTGGATATACTTCAGAAAATCCTGGGACTAAAATTCGGCAAGCGATCCCTAAATCTGTGAACTCCGCAATGTAGGCTTCTTTACCTAACGTCTCCAGAATGCCAAACAACTTATCGCACTCCTCTTCATTAGTGCCTGTAAAATCCCACTCAACAAAGTCGTAGTCGTGCTTCGCACTAAAGAAGCGCCATGAGATCACGCCCGTTGAATCGATAAAGTGCTCAACAAAGTTCTCCGGCTCAGATACTGCCATGCTGTTAAACGTAGGTTTTGGTACATCGTTTAAGCCTTCAAAGCTACGCCCTTGTAACAGCTCGGTTAAGCTTCGCTCAAGCGCCACTTCAAAACTTGGATGCGCTCCAAAAGAGGCAAACACACCGCCTGTTTTAGGATTCATCAGGGTCACACACATTACAGGAAATTGACCGCCAAGAGACGCATCTTTAACCACGACTGGGAACCCTTGCTCCTCAAGTCCTTTGATCCCTTCAACAATACCTGGATATTTAGCAAGTACAGACTCTGGCACGTCAGGCAACACGATTTCTTGTTCGATAATTTGCTTTTTCACCGCACGTTCGAAGATCTCAGATAAACACTGCACTTTGGCTTCAAACAGGTTATTACCAGCACTCATACCGTTACTTAGGAATAAGTTTTCTATTAGATTTGATGGGAAATACACAGTTTCACCATCAGAATGACGAGTGTAAGGAATAGAGCAAATGCCGCGCGCCACATTTCCAGAATTTGTATCAACAAGGTGTGAACCACGTAATTCACCTTCTGGATCGTAAATTTCACGGGTGTAATCGTCTAAGATTTCGTTAGGCAGCGCATCATCAGCACCCGGTTTAAACCATTTCTCGTTCGGATAATGAACAAATTCAGCATTGGCAATTTCTTCACCAAAGAATTGGTCGTTATAAAAGAAGTTACAGTTTAAACGCTCAATAAACTCGCCGAGTGCTGAGCAAAGTGCACTCTCTTTGGTCGCCCCTTTACCATTAGTGAAACACATTGGCGAAGCAGCATCTCGAATATGTAGTGACCAGACGTGTGGCACAATATTACGCCATGACGCGACTTCAATCTTCATGCCTAAATCCGACAGGATCTTGGTCATATTTGCGATAGTCTGTTCCAGCGGCAAATCTTTACCCAGAATAAAAGTGCTGTCGCTTTCACTGGTATCAACCATCAGCATCGCCTGAGCGTCATCTTCAAGGCTCTCAACCGCCTCTACTTGAAATTCAGGTCCTGTTTGGATCACTTTTTTAACGGTACAGCGGTCAATTGAGCGCAGGATACCTTGGCGGTCTTTTTCAGAAATGCTTTCTGGTAACTCAACCTGAATTTTAAAAATTTGGTTATAGCGGTTTTCTGGATCAACAATGTTGTTTTGCGCTACGCGAATTCCATCAGTTGGAATATCACGCGCATTACAATACACCTTCACAAAGTAAGCTGCACAAAGCGCTGAAGACGCTAAAAAATAGTCGAATGGGCTTGGTGCTGAGCCATCGCCTTTGTAGCGAATTGGCTGATCCGCAATGACAGAAAAGTCGTCAAATCTGGCATCAATTCTGAGATTGTCGAGGTAATTTACTTTGATTTCCATTGGAAGGTTCCGGTGTGTTGCAAACGAAAACGCTAATTGTACTTGAGGATGGGTGACCACGCCAATGGAAGTTTCTCTTTCAACTTTTTGACATAGAATAAATAAACTGGGTTCAATGTGATGTAACTTCCTGTAATTGCCCTACACTTTATTTTGCGACATGATGAATTACTTTGCATCGACTCCATTTTTGACTAGTACTTGATCGGCTTGAAAAGTACACACTGCAAACCAAAGTTCTGAATTAAGGCAAGCAATGCATTGACTAGGACGTGCGCTCATGAAGATAGTAAACAAAAGTAAACTCGATTTTTACGCTAATAACGGCTTTGTGTTATTTGAACAAACTTTACCCAACGTTCTACTAGAGAAGCTTAAACGTCTATCTAATACTCTAGAGAATAAAGCAATACAAGCGCAGCAAGAAGGAAAAATCGCGACTCAATATCATCTATCAAACGAATCTGGTGAGCCGAAGCTATTTCGTTATAATGATTTGCTTTTTGAAGCGCCCGAGTTAATTGTCGAATTGCTCGCCACGCCTGCAATAATTGAGATCAGCGAGGGTATTTGCGGTCTCGGCTGTGTGCCAATGCAGTGCGATTTAGTCTACAAATATCCACATCCTCACCCGCACATAGCTTGGCATCAAGGAGCACCTCATCCACGTAATTATGCTTATTTAAACGTAGGAATTTATCTAGATGATGCCGATATCGACGATGGTTGCTTACGCTACCTACCTGATTCACAACACGAGCTTGTAGACATTTATTCACTTTCTAGCGAATATGGCTGGAATATTCCGGGAGTCTTGCAGCAACCTGCTAAAGCTGGAGATATTCTCGTTCAGGATATGATGATTTTGCATAGCTCTGAACCTAAACGCAGTGATGGTCCGAGAAGAACAATCTACTTAGAACTTAGACCACTTGCCGGTATTGAAGAGAGCCAAAAACAAAGCCCTGAGTGGGCTGAGTTAAGGAAACAATGGATGGCTCACATCATTCAAGCAGCAAACCCAGAAGATGTGCCACAGAAATGGGCTGAGTTTTACGGTGAGCCCAACTGTGATTTAAAAACTCTTGTTTCACAAATCGAGCAAAAATGGGAACCACCTATCCCTGCGGTTTGGTCCAACCAAAATGTTGAGCACCCAGATTATCCTACACCAGCTGATCTTCGCTGATCTCACACCAGTCATTCGCTAGCTACTGCAGCGAATGACTGGGTAATTATAACAACCTTGACCTCTAGTCCTTGAAACACGCTATAAACCCAAAAGCCACGATTTACTTCATGTCATAAAACACTTCTTAGAACATTAAGCGGTTCATTGTTGTCCATTGAGCTTATTTTAAATTTACCGCAAAATCACGGGCCCTTATTGTTCGGCATACAAGTCAACTAAAAAACCGAAAGCAGATCTCGCTGACTAACCTTGCCAAGCTTAAGCTGTTCATACGAATCATAAATCGCCCTTTTACTATCTTGTAGTCGCTCAGTAATATCTTCACCTTCAAGCAACGCCGCTTGAGCGGCTTTTAGCCTATCTTGTGTATCAGCTATGATTGCTGTTAATTTGGCTTTGTCTGATCTGATCAACATACTGTCCTGCTCGACTTTTTGCTCAAGCATAGTTAACAACTCTGAACGCACAGAAACGGTTTTATACTCATTAAAGTCTAATCCCAAATGATTAAATAACAACGCTTGGTTCATTTCCTCTGGTGCAATTTCCACTTCAATTGGCATCTCAACAATGTTTGTCATCATTTCACGATACATCTCGATGTTATATTCACGACTGCCTCTCTTGTGACTCGAACTCACCAATGATTCATGGGCTATTTCTTCAGCCTTGTCAAAATGTTTGGCAAGGTAAGTCGATTGAGTGTTATTCGGCGCGTTCTCTTGAATGGCTTTTGCGGCTTCCATAAATGACTGAGTCCCTGAATTTTTTGTCGCCGAATTAGAAATGTCTTGGTCACTCACAGCATTATTGTTCGTGCCACCGTAGAGATCGCTCGAACCGTACATTTGTTTATAAGAAGAATTTTGAATGAACATACCCGCTCCTTGTTGCATTAGCTGCTCTGATACAGCAATAAGTGCGCCAAGCAAGTCTGATTGAGAACGACGGGGTCTTAAGCGCTTTTTGGTTGTAATTGCGTTTTTTCAAACCAAAGTTTGCCGTTCAAGCGCTTAATATTACTGCGCTTGAGGCAAACTTTTTCCGCTATCGATTAATTATTAACGTTTTCACGCCAACGGATCATCAACATATATACTACGGGTAACACCACTAAGGTAAGTAATAGCGCGCTTGCCATGCCGCCCACCATAGGCGCGGCTATGCGGCTCATTACCTCAGAACCTGTGCCCGAGCCATAAAGGATTGGCAATAACCCAATAACAATCGTTGCCACCGTCATCATGACTGGACGAATACGCTTGCCCGCGCCTTCTAAAATGGCATTGTTAATGGCCTCAACAGTCAATGTTTGCGGTTTACCTTTAAGCTCACTAATGGCTTGGTTGAGATACACGAGCATGATCACACCTATTTCAACAGCAACACCTGCAAGCGCTATAAAACCAACGCCTACCGCGACCGAAAAGTTAAACCCCTCAAGGTATAGTAACCACAGTCCACCAATCATCGCCATAGGTAACGTCGCCATGATAATTGCCACTTCGCTAAAGCTTCTAAAGTTCAAATAGAGTAAAACAATAATGATCCCAAGCGTAAGCGGCACCACATAAGTCAATTTAGCTTTAGCACGCTCCATATACTCGTATTGACCAGCCCAACTGATGGAATAACCTGCAGGTAACTCCAGCTGCTCACTCAGCACTTGTTTAGCGGTAGCCACATAACTGCCAACATCAACTCCGTCTAAATCGATAAACGTCCAACCATTAATGCGAGCGTTCTCGCTTTTAATGCCCGGTGGCCCGTTTTCAATATAGATAGTTGCCACATCACCTAGGGCAATATTTAATCCCTCGGCGGTGACTATAGGAAGCTTCCGCAGCGCTTCGGGAGAATCGCGTAAGTCTTGCGGGTAGCGCAAACTAACCGGATAGCGCTCTTGTCCTTCAATGGTTTGCGTGACGTCCATTCCACCAATTGCAGTTGCGACCACTTGCTGGACATCAGCAATATTGAGCCCAAATCGCGCGGCTTTATCACGTTGAATATCGACCTTAATATAGCGCCCCCCAGCTACCCGCTCTGAATAGACCGAAGCTGTACCCTCTACCTGACTCAGAATACGTTCAAGATCTTGACCAATCTTTTGGATAGTATCTAAATCTGGACCTGCGACTTTAATTCCAACAGGCGTTTTAATCCCCGTCGCGAGCATATCAATACGCGTTTTGATGGGCATCACCCAAGCGTTGGTTAAGCCCGGAAACTGCACTAGCTTATCGAGCTCTGCTTTGAGCTTTTCAGTGGTCATTCCCTCACGCCACTGATCTTTAGGTTTTAATTGAATAAAGGTCTCAATCATCGTCAACGGGGCAGGATCGGTTGCCGTTTCCGCGCGACCGATTTTACCAAAGACATTTTTTACCTCAGGCACCGTCGCTATCAACTTGTCGGTTTGCTGTAAGATTTCTCTGGCTTTACCAATCGAAATACTTGGATATGTAGTCGGCATATACATCAAATCCCCTTCATCCAAAGGCGGAATAAACTCACTGCCGATTTTATCCATTGGATAAAAGCCAACGACTGTAATAACTGCAGCGGCTAACAACGTCAGCTTGGGAAAGTGTAATACTTGTTTCAACAAGGGCGTATACGCGCCAACCAACATTCGATTGATTGGGTTTTTATGCTCGGGCACAACTTTACCGCGAATAAAGTACCCCATCAGCACCGGAATAAGTGTAATAGCAAGTCCCGCAGATGCGGCCATCGCATACGTTTTAGTGTATGCCAGTGGTGCAAACATGCGCCCTTCCTGCGCCTCAAGAATAAACACAGGTAAGAAGCTTACGGTAATAATCAACAAACTAAAGAACAGTGCAGGACCAACCTCAGAAGCCGACTTAGCGACGATTTCCCAGCGGTTTTCATCATTGAGTGGCGTTCTTTCCATGTGTTTGTGCATGTTTTCAATCATCACGATTGCACCGTCGGTCATCGCCCCAATAGCTATGGCTATGCCACCAAGGGACATGATATTTGCATTCACCCCTTGAAAATACATCACGATAAAAGCAACCAAAATGCCAAGTGGCAAAGTGATCACGGCAACCACGGAAGAGCGAATATGAAATAAGAACACCACACACACTAAGGCCACCACCACCAGCTCTTCGAGCAGTTTAGACCAAAGATTATCAATGGCTTTGGTGATAAGCTCGGAGCGATCGTAAACCGTCACCACTTCCACCCCTTCAGGTAAGCCTTGTTGTAGCTCAGCAAGTTTTTGCTTTACGCCGTCGATGGTTTTTTGCGCGTTTTCTCCAAAGCGCATGACTACAACACCGCCAACAACTTCTCCTTCGCCGTTAAGCTCGGCAATGCCACGACGCATTTGCGGTCCAATATTGACAGACGCAACATCTGCTATCGTTAATGGTGTGCCTTTGACAGCTTGCCCAAGTGGTATAGCCTCAATATCTTTAACGCTTTGAATATATCCCGTACTTGTCACCATATATTCAGCTTCAGCCATCTCAATCACAGAAGCGCCCGATTCTTGGTTACCGAGTTGCAACGCCTGCTGCACATGCGTAAGCGGAATACCGTAAGCGCGCAGTTTATTGGGATCAACCTGTACTTGATACTGTTTCACCATACCGCCAATCGGCGCGACTTCTGACACACCGGCAACCGATTGCAACTCAAACTTTAAAAACCAATCTTGTAGGCTGCGTAGTTGGCTAATATCGTGTTTGCCGGTTTTATCGACTAATGCATAAAGATACACCCAACCCACCCCAGTGGCATCAGGGCCCAACTGCGGTTTAGCCGCATCAGGTAATTGTGGTGCAACTTGACTTAGATACTCGAGCACCCGACTGCGCGCCCAGTAAAGATCCGTTTTATCGTCAAAAATAACGTAAACATAGGAATCCCCAAAGAAGGAATAACCACGTACGGTTTTTGCGCCTGGGACGGAAAGCATTGCAGTGGTCAGCGGAAATGTCACCTGATCTTGAACCACTTGTGGTGCCTGTCCTGGATAAGGTGTTTTGACAATAACTTGTACATCAGACAAATCCGGAATGGCGTCGACAGGTGTGTTTTTAAGGGTAAATAGCCCAGCCCCCACCAGCATCAGTGTCAGCAGTACCACAAAAAAACGGTTGTATACTGACCAGCGAATTATTGCTTGGATCATTGTAAACGCTCCTTAGTGGCCAGAGTGCATATTCATCGACATCTCACCTGCAGGTTTGATATCAGTCACCACAAATTCGTCACCCACTTCAAAGGTGAAAGTCACCTTCATTCCTGTCATAAGCTGGCTTAAATCAATGTGCTCAGCTGCAACAAAGTCCATTGTTGTTGCAGGACGGTCCCATTTTTCAATGGCGTCGCGAGAAATATTAAGCACTCGGGTGTCAGGGTTGATGGCGTTTATCACACCGCCCACTGTTGCTGTAGGCAGTATATTTTCACGCATAATGTGAATACCTGTCAGTAATACGCTGCCATCATCTTGTTTTGTCGCTTCAAAGTGCAAAACCTGTCCCGCATTTAGTGCGTCAATATCAACACTTTCAGCCACTGTAAAATCCATCACCATTTCAGGCCATTCCCACTCGGGTACGGGTTGATGATCAATATTCACCACTCGGCTTTGGTCGTTCACGCTTTGAATTTCTCCTTCAATCCAAACGGACTTAGCTTCTGCAACTGGCGCCATACGCATAAAGTCAGAAGTAATGCTCGATTGAGAATCAATCAGGAAATGGGCTGACGTAACTATCTTGTCACCTTCGTTAAGGCCATTGAGGATTTCAATGTTTTCATCACCAATTTGACCCAGTTCAACGGCAACCGATTTAAAGCTACCGGGTGCAACTTCAACGACAACACGATTTTGTTTGGCAGTGCGGATCACAGACTCACTCGGCACTTGAAGTACATCGTCACGAGAGTCGGCTTGAATGTTCACTTGCGCAAACATATTTGGCTTTAATAGCGCATCACTGTTGTCAAATCTAAGCCTTACTCTAAGTGTCCGTGTTTTTTCATTGAGTGAGGGATAGACGTAATCGACTTGCCCTCGCCACGTTCTGCCGGGTAAAAAGTCTAACCTCATGGAAACGGCTTGCCCCTGAGCGACCAACATAGCATCACGTTCAAATACGTCAGCTTCGACCCAAATCTCGTCAAGTTTGGCGATACTCATGAGCGTTGTGCCTGGCTTTACGTAAAACCCTTCTCGGATCTGGAGTCCATCTAACACCCCGGATTGACGTGCATAAAAGGTAATGCTTTGGTGCACTTCAGCCGTTTTTTTCAGCGTATTGATAAAGTCATCACTCAGGTGTAATGCCTTGAGCCGTTCGTGCGCTGCGTTGATGAGCGCCTGATTATTACGCTTTCTAGCAATAAGGTATTCTTCTTGCGCATTGACCAGTTGCGGTGAATACAAGGTATACAGAGGTTCGCCTTGCTTGACCGGTTCACCTGCTGCTTTCACGTAGAGCTTTTCAATCCAACCCTCAACGCGAGGGTGAATGTGAACTAAGCTATCTTCGTTGTACTGAACATACCCAACAGTGCGGATTTGGTGAGACATCGCTTGACGCATAGCCACCGCGGTACGAACGCCCAAGTTGTTTTCAACGTGAGGCGCTATCTCCACAACCCCCTCACCAAATTTTGCATTCGCAGACTCTTCTTCGTACACAGGTACAAGGTCCATTCCCATAGGAGACTTACCTGGCTTATCACGACGATAGTTCGGATCCATAGGCGCAACCCAATAAAGTGGTGCTTTCTCAGTGCTTGGCGCTACCGCAGGCTCGTTACTTGAAGAGAAATTTATCCCAACTAGCACGCCGACCGTTAATGTCGTGACGGTAACAAGCGTCATTTTTAAGTTGTTATTCATGGCTTGCATCCTCTTCAATTTGAACCAAATAATAGTTACTGCGTACCACCGCTTTTAACAATGCAATATCAATGGAAAGCGCTGATAACTGCGCATTCAGTTTCGCGATGCGCGCCCTCACTACCTCGGAAAAGTCGCCATCGTCATTGGTATAAGCGGTCAATGCAGCTTCGGCCTGTTCAGCGCTTTGTGCCACAATTGATTTTGCGTATAGCGATTGCCTTTCTTGCAATCGTTGGATAGTTTGAATTTCTCCATTTAAGTTTGAAAACAGCTGCTTTAGCACCAGCAACCGGTCGGTTTTACTCGCCTCAACTTGTGCAGTCGCTGCCGCTTTTTGCTGATCTTGTTTTCCATCTGTGAATAACGGAACGTCGAATGATACACCAACGCTAAAAAAGTCAGTGCGAGACATCTGATCCGGAGCATCATCCCGATATGCATAACTTGCGTTGACGGAAAACTGTGGTTTATATGCCTGCTCAGCTAACTTAACCCCTTGATTGGCACGGTATGTATCAACGTCGGCTGCAACAACCAACGGGTGATGAGTCAAATGTTGTACTACAGCTTGGCTATCAACTGGGCGTTGCTGCATCAACTTTGGCGCAATTGAGCGGATCAACGGCAGTGTCACTTCGTTTTGTTCAAGGACACTCAGTGCATTTGAATTAGTGAATGCATCATTTAATAGCCATTGCGAAAGCTTTGCCTTAGCGGTGTTAAGCTGCTGATAAGCCGCGGAACGCTTATCGTCTAATTGCATCACCTCAAGCTGAGCACGGATCACATCTTGCTGGCGTGTTGCACCCAGCGCATTGGAGTAGCTAGCATTGGCTATTTCTACCATTTGGTCAAACAGCACACTATCGCGTTCAATCAGTTCTAACGTCTTTTTGGCTTGCACAATATCAAGCCACACCTGAGAAACGTCCCGGCGCACTTGCGCTTTTCTATCCGCTTGTAAAATCGGTTGCTTTTTAGCGTCAAGTGCCAATTGCTGGCTCTTAATTTCGAGGCTATCTCCTCGCGGTAACATCTGCATCACGCCAACTTTAAGCTGAGTCATCCCCTCTTGATTAAACTCCCAACTATCAACAGGCAGATTCATCATACCGATGGACACCTGAGGATCAGGATAGCTTAGCGCTTCGCGGCTCATAGATTGCATCGCAGAACGCTTGTATTGGCTAGATTTAAGCCAAGGATCGTTGCTGATGGCGACATCTATAGCTTGCTCTAACGTTGCAATATTGGCCTGTGCTATCTGTGGCAGTATCAGAGTTGCGATAAACAGGGAAACTTTGATTGTCATTAGAATTGCTCCTCATAATTGTCGATTTCAGCAAAAACCTCATAGCTCCCATCTTTTTTGAGTAGCAATACTTGATAAGGCATAAAACGCTCGCCAACCTCCATACCCGGCGATCCAAGTGGCATTGCCGGCACACTCAAGCCGATATTTTGCTTATCTTGAGTTAACGTCTCGTTTTGCAAAAACTGTTTAATAAACTTGGCAGGAACATGCCCTTCAAAAATAAAACCATTTTTAGAAACCCCAGTGTGACAAGATTGATAATTTTGCTTAATACCAAACTTACTCTTAAGTGAGCCAAGATAATTTAAGTCGGTGGCTTTGTGCGCAATACCTTGTGCGGTTAAATGGTTTAACCACAGCTCACAACAGCCACAGGTTGGGGATTTAAAGACTTCCAATTTTATACCGGATTTACCGTATGCCATGGCGCTCATTAGCCATAGCGTCACCACTAAATAAAACTTTCTCATGCTAACCTCGCATGTAATACCAATTGAATTACTGCAGCTGGTATCAATCAATTCGTTGAAAATCACGTCAAAATAGACGATTAATCGTACAAAATCTTAAAATTAAGGCAGATCTGCCCTGAGGTTAAGCAAGTATTGGGGGTTTATAAAGAGAACGAGGGTAGTCACTAAGCTGACCGCTTATGAAACTCAATTTATCATTATTCAGTACAATAGGCGCTATCCATTCTCTTGGAGAAAACGCTGCAAGATTTGTGGAGCACATATGTGTGGGGCAAGTACAATCGCTGCATTGTGCTGCGCTCTGAGGGTCACAACAATCCATCTCCATCACCATTTCATGATGATGAGAGCCTGCCAGTTGCAAATTACTTTGAAGCATACTTTGATTTATTTCATGACTTGTAGCGCCATGCATTTCACATCCAACCATAGAGCCAGCCTCGTTTTGACCACTAAGTGTAGCCACCACGAACAATGTGATAAGTAAACGTAAGAATACTTGCAAAGTACTTTCCAAATCAAACAGACGGCTAAATAATAAAAACCTAGCCCAAAAAATGCAAGTAAATCATCCCTACCTCGTTATTATTTTCTTTCATCATTGGTATACTCGGTTTCAGATCTAAAAAATTATTCCAACTCAAGGATATAGACTTTATGAAATCAGCTTCATTAGCGACTATCTTGGCGTTAGTTGTTTCTAGCAACGTCAGTGCCGCAGATTACGGAGATTTTGGTGTTTCAATATACGGTGGTAAAACGTACAGTAATGATATCGAAACTTCTCGCCACCAGACATACGAATTAGAAGATGACTCGCATTTGGGAGTAAGTGTAGACAAGTACATATCCAAAGGTCGTTATGGATTTTACTATGGTAAAACAGAGACTCAGCTTACTGCGTACCCACTAAATAAAGTGGAAATGGAATACCTACTATTTCAAAGCGCGGTAGTACGCCCTCTCACAGACAATTTAGATATATACTTAGGTGCACAGCTTGGTGCAACTTTTGTTAATCCTAATTTTATCGACTCAGACACTTTCTTCGCTACTGGTTTATACACTGGTCTTGAATATAATATCGGTGCTGGCTTCCACCTGGGTACCGAAGTGCGTTGGATTGTAAGCTTTCTAAGCAATGATTCAAAAGTTACTTGTGATATTGACCCTGCGACTCAAAATACATGCAGCTGGCACTTTGATGATGAACAGTTGAGGCAAGTTCAAGCAAGTGCCACACTGAGTTATCGGTTTTCACTCTAGCTAACAGAGACTACTAATAACAAGTCGTAGTGAGTCGCTGTACAATAAAATCAGCAAAAACACTCACCTTTGCAGGAATATGGCGAGTCGATGGATATAGCATCCACAGCTCGCCTGAATAATTCGTCTCGAAATCCCACTCAGGCAATACCTGTATCAACTCACCTGATGCTAAAGCATCTTTAGCGACAAATACAGGCAAGCTTGTGATCCCAAGCCCTTGCAGCGCAGCATCTAGCCTCACTCGAGTATGATTTGCTTTATAGCGCCCGCTAACTGGGGTTGTGTGTTTTTGTGTGCCTTTTCTGAATTGCCACTTAGCATCTGCATCCGTTTCTCCCAACGCAATACAGCTATGTTGTACTAATTCTTTGGGGTGGGTAGGAGCAAAATGGGCTGCAAGGTATTCTGGGGACGCCGCCAATATATGGTTTATTTTCATCACGCTTCGACCTATCAAACCCTGCGGTGGTTCGTTAGTAATTTTAAATAGAATGTCTATTTCATCTCGGATCAGGTCCAGCGCGTTATCATCTAACACCAAATGAACATCAATATTTGGAAATTCGCTTAAAAACACCATCACATTTGGATGAATTAGCGTATGTGCGACCGCTTTTGGCGCTGCGATTTTAACGACTCCTTGTGCAGTCTGATGATGACTTTCACAGAGCGAGATAACGTCTTTAGCGGCTTGTTCCAGCTGAGTACAGCGTTCATACACCGCTCTTCCTGTTTCACTCAGTCTTAAGCTGCGTGTGGTGCGCTGAAGTAAGCACACCCCCAATTGCTGTTCAAGGTGTTTTATGGCACGGCTCACCGATGACGGCGAGACACCTAACTGCCTCGCGCTCTCAGAAAAACTGCCAGTATTGACAACCGAAACAAAAATCGACATTTCTTGCAGTAGTTCAATATGTTTACTGGTTGTCATAGCACTCCCATTTGTGCGCTCCACGCAAAAGTTATTTCTATTTTTAGATTATTATCTTCTCATGTGAATAGAAATACAATGCTCTTAACTATTCAACATAATATTGGGAGCGGAATATGGTGCAGTATTGGCCAGAGTTTTTATCATTAGCCATCATTCATTTTGTCGCAGTGATCTTGCCGGGCCCCGACTTTGTTATTACAGTCAGGCAGAGCCTGAAATACGGCAGACTACACGGCGCAATAACAGCCTTGGGGATTGGCACTGGGCTTAGTGTTCATATTTTATATACCTTACTTGGTGTAGGGGCACTGATGCAGGCCTCACCTTGGGTTTTACAAATAGCTAAATTAATTGGCGCTGTATATCTTATATACATCGCCATTCAATTGCTTAAAAGTGCAGGAAAGATTCAACTAGAGACAGCAAATACTCAAGTTAAAGTAAGTTCACAATCACTAAAAAAAGCGTTCGGCCTAGGCTTTTTAACAAATGCAACCAATCCAAAAGCAACCTTATTTTTCTTAGCCGTGGTAACTAATGTCGTCAGTCAAGGAACTCCGTTACATGTTCAACTTTTTTACGGCGCTTGGATGTGCAGCGTGAATGCCTTGTGGTTTATCTGTGTCAGTTTATTATTTTCAGCTCCGCCTTCTCGTGCTTGGTTCATAAACAAAATGAACCTGGTTGAAAAGGCACTTGCTGTTTTGCTTATGGCCTTTTCATTAAGAATGTTGATTGCTTAACACCAGAATACTGAATAAGGGTGTATGCCTAATACGGTAGCCCTTATTCAATTACTACGATACCAATATTAAGGCACTAGCGTTTCCCACCAGCTGTGGCTTGGTAGCGTTTCTGAAAGTGTCAACACTTCACCTACAACAGGCGTTACCAACGTCACTTGATTTTGCTCAGCTGCAACTTTGACTCTAACGAGCGGATCGAACCAAGAGTGAAAAGCTAAGTCAAAAGTACCATTATGAATGGGGATCATATGCGTTCCTCGTAAATCTATATGGGCCTGTACGCTTTGCTCTGGTGTCATGTGTATATCAGACCAGTCTTTATCATAGGCGCCGGTTTCCACGAGCGTCAGATCAAATGGACCAAGTCTTTCACCTATCTCCTTAAATCCAGGAAAATAACCTGAGTCTCCACTAAAAAAGATATTTTTGTCCACTGTGCGAATAGCCCAAGCTCCCCAAAGAGTTTTATTTGCATCTCCAAGTCCTCGTCCAGAAAAATGCTGAGTAGGTGTAAAGGTAATTGTTAACTCAGTGGTTTCTTCAAATTGCCACCAGTCAAACTGCTTTATTTTTTCGCTGGGGATCCCCCACTTTTTCAAATCACCTTCTACACCCAAAGGGACATAAAATACCCCCACTCTATCTGCTAGTCGCTTTACACTTTCCTTATCTAGGTGGTCGTAATGGTTATGTGAAATCAACACCTTATCAATTTTAGGTAATGACTCAATGGTAATGGGTGGCTGATGAAAACGCTTTGGACCAATAAATGAAAAAGGTGATGCTCGTTCAGCAAAAACAGGGTCAATCAACAAATACTGCCCTTGCGCTTTTACTAGTACCGATGAATGTCCAAGCTTGATGACATGAGTTTGCGTTTCAGAAAGCGCCTTCAAATTCGCCTCGGTGAGCGCAGCCACTGGCATGTTAACCTTCGGCACCGCATTGACTTTCTGTTCGGTAAAAAAGCGCCAGAAAATTTCCAGTGTCTTACCTAAACTCGCTTTATTTGTTTCGTGAATATTATGAAACTTACCATTACTAAACTGAGTCGATGAATACCCGCTTTGCTTTACCGCAGCATTTAAACTAGAAGCCATAATTCCTCCTCCCCCTATCAACAAGACTACAATCAATCCAAACCATATTCGTTTTTTCATATCACCACCAAAAGGTAAACTACACAGTGTAGTCTACACACCAAAAATAAAAAGTAAACTAAGTAGTGTAATATATTCTAGGTTTGCTAGAATGTGGGATATCAACATTTAGATATTCCCTTGTATGTAATAGAAAAAATGAAACAATCAGAGAGAAAAAGGCTGCAAATTCTGGAGGCTGCCCAGCAGTTATTTGCTCAAAATGGCGCTCAAAATACCAGTATGGATCTTATCGCAAAGCACGCAGAAGTGTCTAAACGAACTATCTATAATCACTTTGAGACTAAGGAGTTGCTGCTGTATAGTGTACTTGAACACATGCTGCTTCAAGTTGACCAAGGTGATATTTATCAATATCGATCTGATATCCCTGTTGCAAACCAATTACAAGAAATCGCTTCGCGGGAAGTCAGACTCCTCACCTCAGAACCATTTATCAAAGTAGCACGCGTGGCATTTATCGAATTATTACAAGACCCTACGTTGGCGGCACATTTCAATAATAGTAAAGTTGGCTGTATGCGTTATCTAGAAAAGTTTTTAGCCGATGCCGTTGCTAATAATGCACTTTGTATCGAACATAAAGCTTTCGCAGCACAACAGTTTTTATATCAACTTAAGTCTTTCATTTTTTATCCACGGCTATATGGGTTTGACCTCACAAACTTGGAAAAACCTGATTTTGTTGTAGAGCAAAGCGTTGCACTCTTTATGGCGAGATATGGGGCTTAACCTTACGTCCAAAAGCATTGATATAATAGGCCAACGCAATTAAGCAAATATATCTCATCCAAGCTTGTAGTTGATTATATTTCAAACAAAAAATTTCCCTGATATAGTTACATTAATTCTAAAGTGAGTAAGGAAATCAGATGAGCGAATTAATTTCTATTGGTCATAACATTTGGATCTACAACGGCCCAGCCGTACCATTTTTTGGTATGCCGTACACCACTCGAAGTACCATAATCAAGCTTTCTTCTGGCGAATTGTGGGTCCACTCTCCCGGAAAACTAACGGATGGACTGCTTTGTGAATTAACTCAACTTGGCGAAGTAAAATATCTAATTTCTCCAAATAAACTACACCATCTATTTATGGGTGATTGGCAGGAAAAGTTCCCAACGGCGACTCTGTTTGCTTCCCCAGGTGTCGACAAAAAACGCCCCGATCTTAAGTTTCATCGCCAGCTGGACGACACTGCCGAGCCAGAGTGGCAAAATGATATTGACCAGCTGATCTTTAAAGGTAGCGCGGTAATGGAAGAAGTCGTTTTCTTCCATAAAAAAACTAGTACGTTAATTTTGACGGATTTGATTGAGAACTTTCATCCAAACCACTTCTCTGGATTTAAAAAGGTACTTGCGAAAATCACGGGGGTGATTAGCCCCAATGGTAAAACCCCAATAGACTGGCGAGCTTCATTTATATTCGGAAAGCAGCAGGCCCGAGCCTGTTTTTCAAAGATGGCTGATTGGCAACCTCAATATATTGTTATTGCTCATGGTGAATGCATTGAAAAGGCTGCTGAGGCGTTTTTACATCGCTCATTTTCTTGGCTGGGTATCAATAAAGCCGCGTAAGGTGTAGTACAAAATAACAAAATATAAAAAGCGCTGTTATTTCACTGAACAGCGCTTTTTATTACTTAATCTAAGGTTTGGATCAGGAGTTCATTATTTTAAGGATCCCCTGAAGTTACATTCCTCAAACTACATTCCAGCCGGATATGCATAACTCGCTTGTAGACCTAGCGGAACGCCAAGCATCCAGTAGATCAATAAGAAGATGCTCCAACCAATCAAAAAGGCAATCGAGTAAGGCAACATCATCGCTATCAATGTACCTATCCCTGTAGACTTAACGTATTTCTGGCAGTAAACCACAACTAGCGGGAAGTAAGGCATAAGTGGAGTGATGATATTTGAGCCAGAATCACCAACGCGATAAGCCGCTTGTGTCAAATCGGGTGAGATACCCAATTGCATTAACATTGGAACAAAAATTGGCCCCAATAACGCCCACTTTGCAGAGCTTGACCCCACAAATAGGTTTACAAATGCCGTGAGAAAGATGATACCAATCACTGTAACATAGCTTGGAAGCGCCAAAGCTTTTAATACTTGAGCACCTTCAATGGCAAGCAGTGCCCCCAAGTTTGAGTGACTGAAAGCACTGATGAAAAGTGCACAGAAAAATGCCATAACAATATAGTAAGACATGCTATTCATAGCCTTAGTCATGGCATCAATCATGTCTTTTGAAGTTTTGAACGTTCCGACAACAAAACCGTACACCGCACCAGGGATCCAAAACAGGAGAAAAATAAGTGGTACAATAGATTGCATTAACGGCGCACTAAAGTCAGTTAAAGCACCTGACGGGCTGCGTAGTGCTGAGTCTTCGCCGCTTGATGCATAAACCAATAACGCGATACCTGCTAACATCACCGTTGACGCTACCACAAAGCCTTTTTTTTCTTTACTGGTGATCTCATCGAATGAAGGCAAGCTATCTGTATCACCGTCAACTTCTGTCGCCTTTAGTCTTGGCTCAATGATTTTATCAGTGATATACCAACCTAAAAGTACAATGAATAGACTCGATGCCGAAGTGAAAAACCAGTTATTTAGTGGGTTAATCGCAATTTCTGGATCGATGATCTGTGCCGCACTTTGGGTAAAGCTTTGTAGTAACGGATCGATACCTGAAGGAATAAAGTTCGCACTAAATCCACCGCTTACGCCAGCAAATGCCGCTGCAATACCCGCAAGAGGATGTCTTCCCATCGCATAGAAAATAACACCAGCAAGTGGGATAACTAACACATACCCAGCATCTGTCGCCGTGTGACTTACAATAGCGATAAGAATAATAGAAGGAGTTAGTAGTGCCTGAGGCGTGCGTTTAAGCATGATTTTAAGGCCAGTATTTATATAGCCAGAATGTTCAGCGACACCCACACCTAGCATAGCAACTAGCACCACGCCTAATGGCGCAAACCCCGTGAAGGTTTTCACCATCGTCGCCATAAACCCAGCAAGCGCATTTGGGTCTAATAAATTGTGGACGACAATCGCCTGATTGGTTCTCGGATCGATAGCGCTAAATTCTACGCCTGAAAATAACCAAGATAATAGCCAGATCAGCAACATTGCTGATAAGAAAATGATTGCAGGATCGGGGAGTTTATTCCCCACCCGCTCTATCCCGTTAAGAAAACGGGTGATCGCAGAATTTTGCGAGTTCGCTTGTTGTGTTTCGTGCATACCATTGCCCTAAGAAAAAAATTGCTTAACCATAACTTAATATTTACATGTTAAGCAAGAAAACGTGCCCATTGACGATGCACTTTGCCGAATTAGTAATCGACTTGGTATTTTCGACCTCAAGTCAGTGTTCAATCAAGAATTTAAGCTATGCTTTTTATATACCCAGTATTAAGGATGTGTAGATGATAGATCTAGATGACAAAGTATTAGCTGACGTCAAACATGGTTTCAACTTACCGCCCAAGCCTGCCCTGATAAGCGAATTGCAAGCAGCACTTGCTACATCAGATCCCGATCTGAACGATATCGCTTCTATCATCGCTCATGATGTCAGTACCTCAGCTGCGGTGCTAAAAATAATCAACTCGCCCTTATACGGCTTGGCAAGAACAGTAACGGATGTAAAACAGGCTGTGGTGTTTCTTGGCCTAGATTCTGTCAGTACTTTGGTAACAGGCTTTTTGCTCAAACAAACCTTTCATCAACGCACATGCTGTATTAGTTTAGAGCGATTTTGGGATAACGCTTCAGACATCGCAGATAGCATCATGGTGATTGGCAATAAACTCAAATCACGTGTCCCTATCGAAAACTTGCACTTACTTGGTCTATTTCACGATGCGGGAATAGCTGCTATGGCGGTAAATTACCCAGATTATATGGAAACGCTCATTGCAGCCAACAAAGACTACGACAAGTTATTAGTAGACCACGAAGAAGAAAAATACGGAACCAACCATGCCATTATCGGCTACTTTCTTGCAGCCTCTTGGAATTTGCCACAGAGTATTTGTCAGATGATTTTATGCCACCATGATCCCGAATTTTTGAGTAGCTGCAAAGATGAAGAACAAAAGTTGGCCTTTGCTGCTTTAAAAATGGCGGAAAACTTTGTTCATATCAATAAGCGTTTTGTTGCGGCACCTGATTGGCATCTAATGAAGGCCGATGTGTTAAGAGTTTTGAATTTAGATGAAGACGATTACCAAGATATTAAAGAAGATTTAGAAGAGTACTTTCTAGAATTAGATGAAGTAGCGAATTAGCAGGCCTATAATTGCAATCTCGCACTACCTTTTGAGTTTGCTGTGACGTGGTATTGCGGCAATTCTTAAAACTTCGTAGACTGATTGGCAATAGAATAACAATAACTTAAGGAATTTACATTGCCAGCGCTGCTATCTCTTAAAGATAAATTTGCTATATTTGGACCTGGAATATTAATGGCAACTGCTGCGATAGGCGGCTCGCACCTCGTTTCATCCACTCAAGCAGGAGCACTGTTTGGTAGTCAGTTGATTTGGCTGGTTGTCGTCGTAAATTTGCTCAAGTATCCCTTTTTTAAATATGCTGTAGAGTACACAAGCCACTCTAAGCATACTGTTGTCGAAGGTTATCACGCGCATTACCGCTTTGGATTTAAAGTTTTTGTACTGCTCAATATTTTCGCAGCCATCGTAAATACCGCAGGAGTGCTATTACTTACTGCAAGCCTCTTAAGTTACTCGCTGCCATTTTCAATAGATACTGAACTGTTAAGCTTTATACTTTTAACAAGCTGCTTGGCAATTTTGCTAGTTGGGCACTACAAAATACTCGATGTAACGAGCAAATGGGTGATGATAATCTTGACCATTTCCACGCTCATGGCACTTGCTATTGCGGTTAACAATGGACCAGCTCACCCAGCCCCAACTAATCCGATTTCTCCCTACGACATTGCGCTACTAGGCTTTTTAGTTGCCTTAATGGGTTGGATGCCCGCACCAATCGAGATTTCAGCCATTAATTCCTCTTGGCTAAAAACAAAGATGGCTAAACAACCACTCACAAGTAGCCAAATTTTACTGGATTTCAAAGTAGGATATTTTGTAACGATGGGCCTGGCGGTCGTTTTTTGCTTACTGGGTATGCTAATGCAATACGGTCAAGATAAACCCGTGGAGCTTGCTGGCGTCGCATTCTCACAGCAGCTGATTGATATGTATGCCAACACGATTGGTGAGTGGGCCAGATGGTTAATTGCCGGCGTCGCATTTTTGTGTATGTTTGGGACAACAATCACAGTGTTAGACGGCTATTCCCGAGTGCTCAATGAGTCACTTCAACTGTTGCGACCTAACACAACGAAAAAGAGTTACACGCTTATTCTGCTACTGCAAGCGACTCTCGGTATGGCCGTGGTGCTATTTTTTAAGGCCGACTTAAAAAGTATGCTGATGTTTGCCATGAGCTCAGCGTTTGTCACTACTCCTATCTTTGCTTGGATGAATTTAGGATTAGTGAAAGGTGAGATCTATCGCAGTCAACCAATTTATACTAAGGCTCTAACAGGACTGGGGCTGGTTTATTTAGTGGGCTTTGCGCTGTTATTTATATATTGGCGATTTTTGATGTAATGCCAAATGAGGCTGAGTAGCAGATGGAAATTAGACTTCTAGCACCTGCTACACTCGGCCGAGGTGCGGTTATTTTAGATTTTGCACCTGCTCCCAAATAGAGACCACATGTGCTTTGTCATCGTCATTTAGCTCTCCATTTCGGTATGCTTTTACTAGGCTGCTTTCAACTTTGGCATTTAACTCATCAATTGAAAGGTCCGCTTCCTCTACTTGTGCATAGCCTACCGCTAAGTCGAAGTGACCGCGTAAATAGCCGCCAGCAAACAGCTCATCGTCACTCGCTCTATCAACAAGCTCATCAAAAAACTGCTGCGCTTTCTCTACATATTCTACTAAAGACATATTTATTCCTAAATTATTCTTGATGGCCTATGGCATACATTACATGGTCATTGAATCCAGTGATCACCTTAATAAATCCAGCTAAGGACTCATCAAGTTGTTCGTCCCCGGTATCCGCAATTAAAGGACGACCATTTAAGGCCTTTAATTTCGATTTTGTGGCGATAAGGATAATATTATCTTTGCCGACTTTTTTAATGAGGTTAGGGCTTAGCTGCTGATTACCGCGGCCAAAAATATGTCCTTGACCACCAATTAATGTGATCACTAGCTTTGTTTTATCATCAGCAAGCGACAACAATTGCTGCGCGGTTTGATCTTGCGCGATCAGCGCTTGATCCCTTACAACATCAACACCGAGTAGCGTATTGTCAAGCCCCATCTCTTCCATCACAGCCGCAACGGTGGAACCAGACCCCATAATGTAGGTTTCATCTTCGTCCATCTCGGCAACTACATAGGCAGCGATATCAGCCAACACCAGTTCATCGCTTTCTTTGCCACCGTTTTTCACCGCTTGCACATATCTCAGTTCGGTCGGCACTTGCATTTCACCAAATCGTTTGGCGCGCACCGTACCTTCACGAAATGCAGCTTCATCGATGTCCATTACATCGGCTTCACCTATAGAGACAAGCTCTCCGGTAACCAAAAGTTCAACGACTCTACCAGCTGCTTTTGGCGTTATCGCGTATACCCCACTATGAATTTTGCACCCCGCCGGGATCCCAAGTACAGGACATGAATCACCCACGGCGTGGCAAATGTTACGGGCGGTACCATCGCCACCTGCAAACAAAATCAAATCGACACCGAGCTGTTGCATCATTTGCGCTGCCGTCTCAGTATCTTCAGGACGAGTTGCTGTGCTTTGACTGTGGTAAATCACTTGGGTGTTAAAACCCAGCTCTTTTGCCGTACGCTCCCCCATCTCACCGTTAACAGTAAATACTTCGATGTTTTCTTGATATGGAAGCAGTTGTGTTAAAGCCGTTTTTGCTCGCTGATTAGCGCGAGGCTCTGCACCTAACGCCAATGCTTGTTGAGCTGTTTCTGCGCCATCGCTACCTTTTAGTGCAACGCTGCCACCAAGCCCAGCTAAAGGGTTGATGATAAGTCCAAGCTTAAATTGCATTGTTAAACTCCATGCTTAGCTCTGTCGGGATATCCCAGTTAAATTGCTGCAGGCGTAAAGGCCAAGGCGTATTATAAAAATGACTTAATGCCTTGAGTAGTTGAGTCGTTCTGGTATTAAACCCGCTTTCTAATAACGCTAGCACTTGCTGATGAACCCGTTGTTGAAAGCTAAAACGGCAAGTTTGCTCACCGTTAAGGTTATCAACGGAAACATTAAATGAAAAACCAGCAGCGACGCTTAACGCCCACTCAATAGCCTGCGGTTTCACTTCAACTTTTTCAAATTCGAGTTGCTGCGCTTTATCTCGTCCATCAGGACAATACCAGTAGCCGTAATCTTCGAGTTGCCGACGCGCTTCACCCGCAACAAGCCAATGTGCAATTTCATGCAAAGCACTGGCATAAAAGCCATGAGCAAAAATAATGCGATGATGAGGGTAAGATCCATTTGCAGGTAGATAGATAGGTTCGTCATCACCCACTACCAACTCAGTGTTGAGCGTGTGCAGGAATAGCCCATTAAAAACAGCAATGAGGTCTTCTATTTTATGCATCAACATCCGCCACAAGTCTAAACTGGGCGCAAATTGTAAGGTTTTTAGCGGCTAAAGTAAAAGATCTCGTCTTAGACTATGCCTTTTTGTCCAAAGAGCTGCGTGGCGCGATATAAAGCGAAGCACGATCTCGACCTCCGTTTTTCGACTCATAGAGGGCTAAGTCAGCTTCTTCAAAACATCGTTTGTGATTAAAGCTTTCACCGATAAGCTCGTATCCCGCCACGCCAATGCTGAATGTCAGTCCAAAACTGGTGAAGCGAGTAAATTCATGTACCAGTCGTTGTGCAAAGTTAAGCGCGGCATCTGGCCGAGTTTCAGGGCAGATAATCACAAATTCATCACCGCCCCATCGTCCAATATGATCGCTTGGGCGTGCTTGCTCACCTAGAAACTGTCCAACTTCTTTCAATGCATTATCACCATCTTGGTGTCCCGCGGTGTCATTTAATTGTTTAAAATGATCAACATCGATTACCAATAGCGATAGCGCTCGATGATAGCGGATGGCCCGCTGCACTTCTTCTTTCAATAGCGCTTCTATCTTTCTGCGATTCATAACCTGAGTTAAGAAGTCCAGTTCAGCACGGTTCTTCAATTCTTGCTCTTGACGTAAGTCTCGGATCACCGCAATAAAAACATCATTTTTAGAGACAGACACAGTGGATAACTCGATGTCCACTGGGATCTCCACTCCTGATTGGTGCCGCCCTAAAATTTTAAGTCCATCATGCGTCACTCGGCGCATCGTAGAAGTGCTTAGGAATTTCTCTGTGTCCACGACGTGTCTACCGGTACACCGCTCCGGAACGAGGTCTTCAAGCTGCATACCTAATAGCTCTTGAGGCTGATAGCCAAATAAATCAGTACAGGCCTTATTGACTTCTTTAAGCCTACCGTCTTTATCACAATATAAAATGGCATCGGGAGTAGAGTTGAATAACTTTCTTTTTTCGTTGATCAGTTTAACCACAAAAATGAGCGTAAAAATGTTTAAGCAAGCAAATAACAAGACTATTGGAAGCAACAACAACACACCGGTGTTACTCAATTCTTGGGTTTGATCGAGCTTTACCGTTTGGTTTTGCTTTGCAAGCGCAAATTTCTCTCCAATCGACTTACGCAAATAATTAAATGCAGCTTCAGCGTTCGTATCATCCACTTCCACTAAGCTGTCCACAACCTCAGAGCTCAACCTTCTCGATGTGAATTTTGACTTAGCAAGTGCGAGCATTTGTGTATATTTATCAAAAGTGTATTGAATAGCAGCTAATGCCTTTGTCTCTTGGCTGCTTAGCGCCGTACTTTGCAACTTCAGAATTGTTGTTTTGGTTGCTTCAACATCAGCTAAAGCTTGCTCGTAATAATTCTCATCTTGGCGCAGTACATAATTTTTGAAGTGATGAATAAAGCCGTTGTAGCCAAAGCTACGCTCCAGCTCAGATAACAATTCAGCACGTCTAATTGCAACTTCAGTCTCTGATTGCCATGACTGATGAAATGAAGAAATGGAGTGGTTTAACAAAGTAGACCAATAAACTAGACCACTGCTCACCAAAATAGTAAAAATAACTAATCCAATAATCTGCAAAAAAATACGTCTATTCATCTACTCTACTGTCCCAATTCAGCAAATCCTAGCGCGCAGTAAGCAAAAGAAGAAATTAGAGTCCGTCTAGGTGCTGTAGAATCCATGTTGATAATATAAAAGTTACATGCTATTACAGCGATTAAGTCTAGACTAGAGAACGAAAAAAGCCGCATTACAGCGGCTTACAGATAGGATATTTTCACTAACGAGTATTAAGATACATTGGCATCATTACTCGTAATAAGCTTTGCCTTCTTCGGCCATTGCGAGTAGCGGCTCCGCAGGTGTAAATACAGGGTTGTCAGCTGCGTATGTTGATAGCTCTGAACACACCTTATTGGCGCCTTTTTTGTCCATATAACTAAATGGGCCGCCCAAGAACGGTGGGAAACCAATGCCAAAAATAGCACCAATATCACCATCTCTTGCATTACGAATAATACCTTCATCAAGACAGCGCGCAGCCTCATTGAGCATCTGTGCAACACAGCGGTTCGCAATTTCTTGTTTATTCAATTTAGGAGAAGGCGTGACACCAAGTAATTCATAGACTGAATCGTCCACTTGCTTGCCTTTTTTACCTTCATAGGTGTAGAAACCACGACCAGATTTACGACCTAGACGTTTGCTATCTATCATACGTGCAAAAGCATCTGGCGCCTTAAAGCGAGCGCCTAATTCTTTTTCTAGGATTGGCGCAATCTTAGAGCCAATGTCTACACCTACTTCATCAAGAAGCGCAAGAGGACCAACTGGGAAACCAAACTCAACCAAGGCTTGATCGATTTTCTCTATCGGCTCGCCAGCAAGCAAAAGATTTGCCGCTTCGTTGACATAAGGTGCCAGAATACGGTTTACGTAAAAACCAGCTTTGTCTTTTACGACGATTGGGGTTTTGCCTTGCTTACGGGCAAAAGCCACAGTGCGCGCAATAACCTCATCACTGGTGGTGTCGTGCGGAATGATCTCCACCAGTGGCATTTTTTCTACTGGTGAGAAATAATGCAAACCAATTACGTTTTCAGGACGCGTCGCTTTTGCCGCGATTTGGCCGATTGGTAATGATGACGTATTACTTGCAAATATTGTACTCTCACTACATTCGCGTTCAATATCCGCCACCATCGACTGTTTAAGGTCTAGGTCTTCAAATACGGCTTCAATGACCATGTCTGTGTGTTTAAAACCAGAGTAATCTGTTGTCCCCGTGATCATATTCAAAGTTGACTGCATCTCTGCCTTTGAAATAATACGGCGCTTTTGGCGTTGCGTTAGGATCTTATAGCTGTAATTTAATGCGTTGCTAATGCCCTGATGCGCAACATCTTTAATACGTACTGGTGTGCCTGCTTTAACCGCACTAACATAGGTAATACCTGCGCCCATTAAGCCACCACCTAGCACTGCAACACGCTGCACAGGAGCAAGATCTTTACCTTGGAAATCCTTTTTCATTTCCGTTGTCGCAAAGAAAATTCCACGGAGCGAGCGCGATACTTCTGACATCACTAAATCAGCAAAACCCTCAGCTTCGGTTTTATAACCTTTAAGCTTGTCTAGCTCTACAGATGCGCGTACCGCTTTAATGATAGCGATTGGCGCTGGATAGTGACCACCCGTTTTTTTCTCAACATTTTCTTGTGCTTTTTTGAAAATGATATTACGTCCGAACGGGTTAGACTCTAGCAACTGACTAACTTTGTCTAATTTCGGTTTGCGAGGTTTAGGTTTACCTTTTCTAGCAAGCTTCACCGCTACGTCGAGCAAAATACTGTGCGGCACGGAATCGTCAACTAGGCCCGCTTTTTTCGCTTGCTTAGGTCGAACTTGTTTACCAGTTAGCATCCATTCAAGTGCTTTTTGAATACCAACTAATTTCGGTAGGCGCTGTGTACCACCACCGCCTGGCAATAGACCAAGCTGTACTTCAGGAAGACCCAGTTTAGTCTTGCTGTCTTCACTACACACACGATAATCACAAGCCAGCGCAAACTCTAAACCACCACCAAGCGCTACGCCGTGGATCGCCGCTACAGTTGGGAATGGTAAATCTGCCAATTTAAAGAAGGTTTTATGGCACATTTCCGAAATCGCTAACGCATCTTCGCGGGTTTTAGCGCTATCCAGCATTTTAATGTCTGCACCAGCGATAAAGTTATCGTCTTTACCACTGATAAAAACCATACCCGTTACATCATCTTGTTTACTCTTTGCGATGATCTCTAATAATTCATCAGCAAATGTATCACGTAGGGTGTTCATCTTTTCGCCCGGTACGTCGATTGTAACGATGGCGACTTTATGGTCGTTTAATTCATAAGAAAATACTGACATTATGCGCTCTCCAATACGAATGCTGCTCCAAGACCACCTGCAGCGCAGGCAGTTGTCAATGCAAGACCACCGCCACGGCGCTTAAGCTCATGTAGGCTTTGCGTGATCAAGCGTGCGCCAGTTGCGGCGAATGGGTGACCATATGCAAGTGAGCCACCAAGCACGTTAAACTTATCCATGTCGATTTCGCCAATTGCTTTACTGCGACCAAGTTTTTCTTGCGCGAATTTGTCTGAGCCAAACATTTTCATATTGGACAGCGCTTGCGCTGCGAAAGCTTCATGCATTTCTACCAGGTCAAGATCAGCAAGTGTAATACCCGCTCGGTCAAGTGCTATAGGTGTTGAATGTGCAGGACCCATCAACATATCTTCGTGTACGCCGATTGCAGAGAAGGCGAAACTACGCACATAACCTAAGATATCGTAGCCAAGCGCTTTGGCTTTGCTTTCGCTCATCATTAATACTGCCGCTGCACCATCGGTCAGTGGCGTTGCATTTGCTGCTGTTACTGAGCCGTGCTGTCTGTCAAATACAGGCTTTAACTTGGCGTAGCTTTCCAATGAGGAGTTTTCACGGATGTTATTATCTTTATCAATAAAGCTTTTGTATGGCTCAACATGGGCAGCCATCACTTCATTGTTTAATAAGCCTTCCGACCATGCTTTTGCAGCTAAGGTATGTGAGCGGTGCGCCATCGCATCTTGATCTGCACGGCTGATCCCGTGAGTCTTAGCCATTTGCTCAGCGGTTTGCCCCATTGATAAGCCTGTCGAATATTCCGCAACTGCTGGTGGCACTGGCAGTAAGTCTTTGAGTCTTAGCTTTGAGAAAATCTGTAAACGCTGCTTAAGCGTACGTGCTTTATTCAAGTCAACAAGGCTACCTGCAAGCTTTTTGCTCACGCCAATCGGTAACACTGATGATGAGTCCGCACCACCAGCAACACCAACACTCACTTGGCCCGAAATAATGCTCTCTGCAACGTTAGCAATCGCTTGGAAACTGGTTGCGCATGCACGTGATACAGAGTAAGCGTCAACAGAAACTGGCATGCCAGTGCCAAGCACGATTTCACGCGCAATGTTAGGTGCTTCCGGCATTTGTACAACTTGGCCGAATACCAGTTGGTCGATTTCTTTACGATCGAAATTCAAACGCTCAAGCATCTCGTTGACGACGATTTTACCTAAATCTAGGGCTGGAACGTGATGAAAAGCGGTAGCTTGCTTTGCGAATGGCGTACGCAGGCCGCTCACGATAGCGATTCGGTCGCCTTTTGATGTTTTTAGTATGTTTTGTTCAGACATGAATTTTGCTCTCCCGCTGACAGGTCTGACCTGTTAATTTCCTTCGATTCTAAACA
This sequence comes from Pseudoalteromonas galatheae, assembly GCF_005886105.2. Classification (NCBI taxonomy): domain Bacteria; kingdom Pseudomonadati; phylum Pseudomonadota; class Gammaproteobacteria; order Alteromonadales; family Pseudoalteromonadaceae; genus Pseudoalteromonas; species Pseudoalteromonas galatheae. Next base: position 1,171,512 of record NZ_PNCO02000002.1, on the reverse strand, counting down.
ACCAAATCGCAGTTGCCAATAGCAAAGCACGAAATGGCTGCTTTTTAAACCGTGAAAATCAACTTTAGATGTATTTTTAGTCGATCTCAAAGTATTTGAAATTGTTATTTAAAATTTATGAACTTTTCTAAAATTATGAGTCTAATCAACTTGATTATTCATTCAGCGTCCATATAACTATTTTTATTTTTGTCGGCTTAAAAGGCAGTCTCATGGCAGTAAACGAGTTTTCTCAACTAAAAGAATATTTAGATACCCAAATTTTAGGACAAAGTGCACTGACCGAATCCTTGCTTATCGCACTTTTAGCAGATGGACACTTATTGGTTGAAGGCCCTCCAGGTCTTGCTAAGACCCGTGCGGTAAATGCACTAGCTAAAGGTATTGAAGGCAGTTTTCAACGCGTCCAGTTTACCCCTGACTTATTACCTTCCGATGTAACTGGTACAGATATCTATCGCCAACAAACCAACGAATTTGTGTTTGAGAAAGGGCCGCTTTTTCATCATTTGATTTTGGCTGACGAAATCAACCGAGCGCCAGCCAAAGTGCAATCAGCGCTACTAGAAGCAATGGCTGAGCGCCAAATAACCGTTGGCAAAACAACGTATCCATTGCCTGAGCTATTTATGGTAATGGCGACGCAAAACCCGCTTGAGCAAGAAGGTACATATCCGTTACCTGAAGCGCAGCTCGACCGCTTTTTACTCCATTTGAATATTGATTACCCGGACGCAGAAACCGAGGTCGATATTTTGCGTCTCACCCGTGGCGAGGCGTTGGAGGAGTATCAAGCAACCTTCACACCTATTAGTCAAGCAACCCTATTTGAGGCCCGTAAAACCGTACTAAGCATGTATCTTGCCGAGCCGCTGGAGCAATATCTTGTGCAATTGATTATTGCGACCAGACAGCCACAACGCTTTGATGCAACGCTTGCAAGCTGGATTGATTATGGCGCGAGTCCTCGAGCTACAATTGCGCTTGATAAATGTTCTCGTGCACATGCGTGGCTACAAGGCAGAGACTTTGTCACACCAGAAGATATTCAAGCTGTGGTGCATAACGTGCTACGCCACCGTATCGTGCTAAGTTATGAAGCACAGGCGGATGGGATCACCAAAGATCAGGTGATCAGTAAAATTTTAGAATTGGTTGCTGTTCCATAATACTATGAACGACATCAAGCAGTTTAATTCAGCCAGCTGGTTTAATGAGAGCCATAGTAATGGTGTCGAACTCGGCCTGAAAGAGCTACTTTTTTATAAGTCAAAGGCGCATTTACTTTCGCTCAAACCGAGAGGAAAAGTGAAAAGTGCTCAATCAGGGCAATACCTTGCACCGCACAAAGGTCGAGGTATGGAGTTTGCTGAAGTCAGACAATACCAATATGGTGATGATATTCGTGCGATTGACTGGCGAGTTACCGCACGTACTGGTGAAGCACACACGAAACTCTTTCAAGAAGAGAAAGAGCGACCCGTTTTTGTATTTTGTGACTTTTCCTCAAGCATGCTATTTGGTTCAAAGCTGTTACTTAAGTCGGTGCTTGCGGCGCACTTAGGCATTTTGGTGTCTTGGGCTGCATGCCAACGCGGCGACCGTGTTGGTGGTGTGGTGTTTAATGACAGTAATCACCACGAGCTCAAGCCGATTGCTCGCGACCGTGGAGTGCTTGCGCTAGCTCATCAGTTTTGTGCCCTGCACGAACAAGCATTAATTCAAAAAGAGACTCCCCCCTCGGGGGATCGTTTCAATGAGAATTTAAAACGACTTGTGCATCTGGCCAAACCCGGCAGCCTGATTTACCTCATTTCGGACTTTACGGAGTTGAATGATGAAAGCTTTAAATTGCTAGAGCGTGCCACCCGCCATAACGAAGTAATTGGTTGTATGGTGAGCGATCCTTTTGAGCATCATCTTCCTGAATACAGCCAAGCGATTGAGGTCTCAGCTGGCGAACAAAACTGGACATTGCCCTTGATGGACAAGCAATTTAGAGACAAATTCTCGCAAAATGCGTCTGACTTTTTCAATCGAAGATTGGCGCTTCTCAAGCGCTCTGGTATGTCGTTACAAAAGTACGACGCGTCATTACCAATCGAATTACAAATCATGAGGGGTTAAATGCAAGTCAATCCACTCGACCAGCTTAATGACGTGGTCATCCCTCAAAGCGTGAGCTGGTGGCCACTTTCTTATCCAATGTGGGGAGCCATTTGTGTTCTACTCACAATATTTGGGGCTACGTGTTGGCTATTATATCGTCGCCAACAATTTTTAAAGGCAAAAAAGGAAGCCGTAAAACTGAGTCATTCGCAGGATAATGCCCAAGCATTACACACCATACTCAAACGTTTAGTAAAACATTATTATGGTGATACCGCTGCGAGTAGATCGGGCCAAGAATGGTTATCGCTGCAAGCAAGACTCACACGCGTTGAACTCACTCAACAAGAGCTCGACTCGTTATATGCACCGACTCAAGACCCCGCACTCAGCGATAAACTATGTCGTGCGATTAATACCTTCAAAGTGAAGGAGCGTCTCGATGTTTGAGTTTAGTTGGCCCCTTGCCTTCTTATTGTTACCTCTGCCTTGGCTAATTGCGAAGTTTAAACCAAGTATCGCGCAGACCAACATCAATATTCGTATGCCAAGTGCCGCAAAGTTACAACTCGCGAGCACAACTCAACTCAATAAGCGCGCAAAAGTAAGCCTAGTGGAAACACTCATCTGGCTGTTACTGGTAACCGCAGCGGCAAACCCAACTTGGCTTGACGACCCAATCGTTGTGCCAAATGAGGGACGCGATATTATGCTTGCTGTTGACTTGTCGGATTCAATGACAGAGCAAGATATGGAATACCAAGGTCGCTTAGTGGACAGATTGTCTGTCGTCAAAGCCGTTGTTAGCGACTTTATCGAAGCACGCCAAGGAGATCGTCTGGGACTTATTCTTTTTGGTGACACCGCGTTTTTGCAAACGCCACTCACCCGAGATTTAGCGACGGTTAGCCAAATGCTTAGTGAGGCACAAATTGGTTTAGTTGGACGCGCCACAGCGATTGGCGATGCTATTGGTTTGTCGGTAAAGCGTTTTGGTGAACGTGAACAAAGTAACAAAATCTTGATTTTGCTGACCGATGGTCAAAACACCGCTGGCAACCTTCAACCTGAAGAAGCACTGATCTTAGCCCGAGAAGAAGGCATAAAGATTTATACCGTTGGTGTTGGCTCAGATGGTAGGCGCGGTTTTGGTTTATTTGGTTTTAATTCTATGGCTGGTAGTAGTATAGACGAGAAAACGTTGCAACATATCGCCAAAGAAACTGGTGGGCAATATTTTCGCGCAAAAGACGTGGAAGGCCTACAAAACATCTACGCTATGCTCGATGAGCTAGAGCCGATTAGTGATGAAACACAGACTTTCCGTCCTAAGATTTCACTGTTTTATATTCCTCTCCTCGCGATACTCGGCTTGCTTTTTGTGGCTCAGCTCGGTGTTGTACTAAGAACAAAATTAAGAGGGTAAATAATATGATGGAATTTGAATTTATTCGCCCACATCTGCTTTGGCTTCTTATTCCTTGGGTGATATATAGTGCGTTGCAATGGTCTAAAAAGTCCAATCAAAAATCAGCGCAACTTATCGCACCGCACCTGATGAAGGTGGTGATGGGAGCCGGTGGTCAAAAACACCAAAAACAAAGTAACTCTTGGCTTGGTATTGTGTTCTTTTTATTGGCCATTATTGCAGTTGCGGGACCAAGTATTGAAAAACAAGAAGTACCGGTATTTAAAACTCAGGCACCTAGAGTGTTAGTGCTGGATATGTCTTATTCTATGTATTCAACCGATCTCACGCCAAACCGCTTAACGCAAGCGAGATTTAAAACTTTAGACATGCTAAAGCTATTTAAAGAAGGCGAAACGGGTTTAGTCGCCTATGCAGGCGATGCTTTTACCGTGTCGCCCCTCACAACTGATGTCACCACTCTTGAGAATTTGATCCCGAGCCTTCGTCCAGAGATCATGCCCTCAAAAGGCTCTAATGTGTATGCCGGCATCGAAGAAGCCGTTAGCTTGTTAACAGGTGCAAGTGCAACCTATGGTGACATTATTTTGGTAACCGATGGACTTGAACAAGAAGACGCAGAAGATGTACAAAAGCTTCTTTCTGACAGCCCATTTAAGCTGAGTATCTATGCCTTAGGTACGGCGCAAGGCGCACCAATCAAATTACCTGAAGGCGGCTTTTTAAAAGACCAATATGGCCAGATAGTCGTGCCCAAGTTATTCCCAACTCGACTTGAAAAACTCGCTAGAGTAAAAGGTGGAAAATTTGCCAGCTATACTGCTGACAGCAGTGACATAGAGACATTTAAACCTAATTTGGGTGCAAATACATCGGTGCTTAAACGCGACCAAGAAAGTGCTAAGTGGCGAGTAGATGCGGGAATATATCTGTTGATTGTACTTATTCCACTCGCACTGCTATTGGTTCGAAATCACGCAGTTATACTCAGTGCTTTGGTTGTTTTTGCGATGTTGCCGCAGCAAAAAGCGCTGGCAAATGAATGGACGCAGTGGTTTAAAAATAGCGACCAAAACGCGCTGCAGGCCTACCAAAATGAAGCGTTTGATGAGGCCGCGCTTGCCGATAATCCGGTACTAAAAGGCGCAGCCCTTTATAAAGCCGGAGATTACGAAGGAGCGGTAGAAACACTCGAACAAACAAGCTCAGCAGAAGGCCAATACAATTTGGGCAATGCGCTAGCACGGCTTGGTAAGTTAGACGACGCGATTTCTGCCTACGAAAAAGCCTTGTCCTTAGATCCTGATTTTACGCAAGCGAAGGATAATAAAGCGTTAGTCGAAGCGTTAAAGGATCAGCAAGAGCAGCAAGACCAACAAGGTCAGCAAGACCAACAAGGTCAGCAAGACCAACAAGGTCAGCAGGACCAACAAGGTCAGCAGGACCAACAAGGTCAGCAAGAGCAACAAGGTCAGCAGGACCAAAAAGGTCAGCAGGACCAACAAGGTCAGCAGGACCAACAAGGTCAGCAAGACCAACAAGGTCAGCAAGACCAACAAGGTCAGCAGGAGCAACAAGGTCAGCAAGACCAACAGAATCCACAAGCAGGAAGTGAGTCAGAACAAAACAATAACGAGCCAGAGCTAGATGCTGCCCGTCAAGACCAGCAAGCAGCTGACGAACAAACTCAAGAGCAAAAACAACAGCAAGCACAAGCCGTACCTAAGCCCGATCCCGAGCAATCACCGCAGGATGAAGAAAAGGCACAGGCTACAATGATGCAAGATAGTCGGCCACTTACCCCTGAAGAAATTGAGAAAGCGCAACAGCTTAATCAACTGCTTAGAAAAGTACCTGATGATCCGGCCATATTATTGAGAAATAAAATGCAACTAGAAGCACAACAACGCAAACAAAGACGTCTACCAAGAGGAGCTGAAAAATCATGGTAAAACGCATTCTATTTTTTCTGTCTTTGTTGATATTAAGCCACGCCTCGTTGGCACTGGAAAATCTCACAGCCAGCGTAGACAAAAACCCAGTGCTCGCAGGTGAATACTTTACGTTGTCGATTATCGCTGAAGGCAAAGTCAAAGGTACTATTCCTGACGTTTCTGTGCTTAGTAACGACTTTATCACCAGCCCCGTGAATACCAGCTCTAGAACCAGTATCATTAATGGTAGCGTTTCAAGCTCTACCACCTGGCAAATGCAGCTCGTTGCTCGCACCCCGGGTACTTACACCATTCCCGCGTTAGAGGTAGATGGTGAAACGACCCAGCCTATCGAAATAAAAGTTGTTGCTCGTGATGATGAGCAGCAAAGTGAAGATATATTCGTAAAAACCGAACTCAAGACAAAAAACCTCTATGTTCAACAGGCAGCGCTTTATACCGTTAAACTCTATGTAGGAAAAGAACTACTAGATGGCCAACTAAGTGCTCCTGTTTCAGATGGAGCCAACTTCACACAATTGGGCAAAGCCAATGAAGAATACGAAGTGATTGACGGCCGACGCTACATGGTGCTCACTCGCGAATATATGATCCAACCACAAAAAAGTGGTGACTTCAGCATAGAGCCGCCGATCTTCAATGGTCAGATCAGAGATGGCTATCGTAGAATGGCGACTTCTGCGGTTGGCAATACCATTGACTTTTCAGTATCTCCAATCCCAGCTAACGCTGCTGATAACTGGCTACCCAGTGAATATTTGAATTTTTCTGAAGAATGGCAGCCCAAAGATAACGAGTTTATGGTTGGAACACCCATCACGAGAACACTAACACTCACTGCTGTAGGTGTTACTAAAGAGCAGCTTCCTGACATTCAACTCGAAGACGTTAATGGCTTTAGAATTTATCCAGACGCGTCTGAACGTAAGCAAATTACCCGAGATGGAAAAGTCATCTCACAGTTAACCATTTCTTTTGCTTACCTACCGCAACTCGCCGGTGATTTTACTCTGCCCGAAGTAAAACTACCTTGGTTTAACACCATCACTAAACGTGAAGAATTTGCGACATTACCAAGTAAGTCTGTCAGTGTGACTCCTGATCCAAATCAGCCAGTCATACCACAGACCGCTCCAATCGCGCAGTCACTTTCAAGCCCGAGCATAACCCCGTCAACGGCTACGCAAACGAAGGTGATCACTGAGCAAATTATCCCGCTGTGGATGTGGGCAATCGCCGCTTTTGGATACGCACTATGGCTTATCACATTACTAGTATGGCGTCTCAAAGCAAAATCGGCCATCGGCCCCAAAGCAAATACAGTCACAGATGAAAATCCAGCACCTTTTCTTTCGTTTGAAGAAGCAGTCAAACAGAATAACCCTGCAGCCTTTTATCAGGCACTACTGCGCTACACCAAACAACAAAATATCACCATGACACAATGGCTAGCACTTCAGTCCAGCTCATTGCGAGCGCAGGTACAAACGCTACAAAGCTCGCTGTATGGAGGCAATAGCGCAAAAGTAGACCTGTCTCAATTATACGGTGAAATTAAAACCAGCGTGAAAAGCACGGTTCACACTAATAAAAGTCAAAATTTAAGCAGTCTATACCAATAAGCGCCTCAGGGCGCTTTTTTATTGCAAGACGAACTAGATTTGTTAGTAAATAATTAACAGATCAATTATGCTTGGTGTGAAGATACACTTCCAAAATCAACTAAAATAAAATGAGTTTTTGTTGAAATAAACCTGCAAAAAGATAGGTCTCATAGATATGGCCAGTAAACAACATCACTACGAGTCACTGGTTCGGATGTACCACAAAGAGCTATATAAGTTCGCTTATTGGTTGTCTGGCGATCCGACAATAGCAGAAGACTTAGTACAAGAAACTTTTTTGCGGGCTTGGCGCGCACTTGATTCATTACAAGATGAAAATGCAGCAAAGCCTTGGTTATTAACTATTTTAAGACGAGAAAATGCACGTCGTTTTGAGCGCAAGCAATTTGACTATGCGGAGGTTGAACAAGATACGCTGGTCGACGATACCAGTTCGGCTTTGGATGATGCAATGGAACAAACCGTTGTGCAACGACAAATAGCCAACTTAGCACCAGAATATCGTGAACCTCTGCTACTGCAAGTGGTTATGGGATGCTCTGGTGATGAAATCGCCGATATACTTGAGCTGAATAAAAACACGGTGATGACGAGATTATACCGTGCTCGCAACCAGCTGAAAGACGCTTTAACGACTGAATATGAACCAATAAAGGGGGCATCAAACTGATGGATGAACTCGAATTTCGACGCCGCCTCGTTGCTGATCCTCATGATGAAGAGGTCAAAAAACAGGCCGAACAGCAACCTGAGTTGCAAGCACTAGTCGAAGAAATGCAAGATTTCGACGATTTCTTAGGAAAATCACTCGATATTGATGTGCCTGAGGGGTTGGCTGAAAAGATTATTGCAAAACAAAAGGAGCTTGATACGGAAGAGAAAAATGTGGTGAAAATGTCTTGGTTTAGACGCGCAACCGCACCATTTGCAATTGCAGCCAGTGTATTTTTTGCCGCCGTAGTATTTTACTTTGGTGGTTTTGGGCACCCTGTCGACACCGGTGAGCATGCGCTTGCTCATGTGTATTACGAAGAAAACGCACTGCAAAAGCAAGAAACGGTTTCACTGCAAACTGTTAATGAAAAGCTCGCAATGTTTGGAGGTAAGTTCGATAACTTGCCGGGTAAAGTGGTTTACGCGACATTTTGTAATTTTAAAGGCCAAAAAAGCCTTCACCTTGTTATGCAATCCGAATTTGGTCCACTCACGGTTTTTGTCGTGCCAGCAGGCCAACATAGCACGATTGACGGTAAAGATAGCTTTGGTGATAATCGCTTTGAGGGCTTAATTGCTCATGATGGTAAAGCCAACACCATACTGGTGGCAAATCGGGGTACGCCGATTGAAACCTTCCAATCAGAAGTAACAAGCTCACTACGCTGGTTATAATACTACCGCCCCACTCTTTGGGGCGGTGTCTCAATATCCTTACTAAACTTCCTAAAATACAAATTTAATTGAGGTATATACCTATTTAAATAGCCATGTTAGTTCTTTACAATGGCGGCAGTTATTTTGGTATATAGGAACTTTATGAAACATTTCATTGTGTTACTTTCCCTTGTGTCTTTTTTGTTTACAGCCAGTTTTAATGCTGAAGCGAGAAAGAAATTTGGTAGTAAAAGCTCAGGCAAAACACACCAAACACAAAAGGCTCAACAAAAGCAAAAAACTGATACCCAAGCGTTAAATGCAAAATCTACAACAAAGCCTAAATCGAGTAAAAAAGGTATTATGGCTGGCGTACTTGGGGGCTTATTAGCCGGTGGCTTAATTGCAGCTATGCTTGGCGATGACTTCGAGGGATTTCAGTTCCTTGAAATGATTTTGCTTGCCGCTGCTGCCTTTTTAATTTTCAAATTAGTTAAGGGCATGCTTGCTAGAAAACAACAGCCAAGTTATGCAGGCGCACCGCCTATGGGTGGCTACAACAATACGCCACCACCGCAGCAATTTCAAAGCCAAGGACCAATTAGCGGTGGTTTTGGCGCAAGTAGCGTGCCTATGAATCTACCTAGAGATTTTGATATCAACGGCTTTTTACAAGGCGCTAGACAGCATTATCAAACCATCCAAACCGCTTGGAATAACAACGACTTTTCGACAGTTTCTGAATACTTAAGTCCAGAGTTGGTTGAAGAGTTCAAACGTGAGCGAGAGCAGCAAGGCGACGTTAATACTGAAGTGATGTTTGTTGACGCTGAGTTAGTCCGAGCAGATACACGCCCTGACGTTTGGGAAGTTAGTATTAAGTTTACTGGCAAATATCGTGACCTAGGCGACATGCAAGAAGAACCTATCCACGAAATATGGCACTTAGAGCGTAAAACAACGGGTGAAGCACCTTGGCTAATCGTTGGCGTTGAAGACCTAGCAGCCTAACATATAAAGCACTACTGCGGCTCAGATACTCACGGCGCTGCGGTAGTGCTTATTTGACCAAAACAGAGAAAATGAGTAAGAGACAAAGTTTAATTAATAAAATCAATTAGTTAACCAGCGTAATTATTCAGACCATACCGCGCTCTGTGCAACGAATGTCATTGCTTATTTGGCTAAATTTAGGTGTAATAGCAGAATAATAAGCGCTGAGCAACGAAGGGAACACTTCAATAATAATAGGTTGGTGCCCCTAAAAAGCATATTCCTATCACATAAGTAATACCAACTTTGACACACCAAGCAAGTTGCGCCTCAGTCTAACAAGCGATTATGCAAAACAAACTGCGTATCGCATAAATACTAAAATGTTAAATGTAAAGGAGTACTCATTGTGCATGCCTTCATCTACTTGCCTTTTTTTGCAGCGCTATCATGTTTGTTTTTTCGAACTTTCCATTTAAGAAAAATAAAAGCACATGTACAGAATGTTTATCCAGATGAATGGAATAAATTGTGTAACAACAGAATGGGAATGAATATTACAACGATATCTTTTGCAAACCTTGAAGAATCAATGAAAAATGGATTTCTATCAAAACAAAAAGATCCTCTTATCCAAAATTTTCATCGCAAAGATAAATTGATGATAACATCTATGTTTGTTTTCACCATTTTGCAATTAGGTTTGGCATTCTACAATTAGATTGCGAATATCAAGCTACTGCTCACGTAACGCTTTGCTCGATAACGCTTCACTTTTTAGCCAAACAATACTTAGCTCCCTATGTGGGAGTTATAATTCTAAGGGAAGAATATGCGGAAATTGATAAGCTCTGGTTCACATTTGGAGGAACCAATAGGATTCTCTCGTGCGAGTCGAATAGGTAAAAATATAGCGGTAGCGGGCACAGCTCCAATAGACAATGGTCAAACCGTATTTATTGGAAATGTGTATGAGCAAACGAAATATTGTTTGGAAATTTCATTAAAAGCGATTGAAGAAGCAGGTGGCAGTATTGAAGATGTTATCCGTACTAGGATTATGTTGACCAATATCAAAGAGTGGGAGCAAGCAGCCAAAGCTCATGGTGAGTTGTTCTCGACTCAACGTCCAGCTTGTACGTTTGTCGAGGTCAAGGGTTTTATTGACCCTGAGTGGTTGGTAGAGACTGAAGTCGATGCGGTGCTATCCGAGGCATGACAAGAGACAAGGGATAGTCGACCTTATCATTGTAGAGTATCGGGTTTGCTGTCCTCGATACAAATTTTTACGCCCTCCCATGAGCGTCGACAGGCTTATCGATATTTGCCCAAGGCAAAGTATGCAATAGATGAGTCACTTCCAGCATCACACTAATAACCTGACGTCATCAATCAGCATGAAAAGGCCAATAGGAGCTTATAACAGCTTGCTTAAGTGAGGAGCAGGCTTAAATTTTCAAACCTGCAATAATACCAATTGAATTAATTCTCTAATCAATTTGAAGGGTGAAATAGCATATTAGCTTCGTTAAAAATTTCTCATTTAGAACAACTAAATAGCAAAATTTTTGCCTTGCCTATATGGATATAGGTACCTTAGCGGTAGCAGGACGCGAGAGCGGTGCTACTAAAGCTATTTCCCCGCTTCAAGATAGATCATTTACTTAATACAACTGGTATAAAATCTAGTCAACGAAACGGTGTTTTACACTAACCACTTCCCTTGTCTCACCTAAGCATATCTCGGTATCTGCGAGATTAGCCAAGGATTGCATTCCCCACTCAGAGAGTCGATGAAATGGCTGAATAAATTGCTTAACTTGCTCATCGTCCATTCCCTGACCTCGAGCTTTGATAAGCTGGTGCTCTTGCTGCAGACGCCAGCGGAAAACCCGTTCAAAATCCATTCCGTTAAGATAAATAAGATAGTCTATTTGCGCGAATCGCGGTTGGTAATATTGCTTTAAAAATTGATTCACTGTCTTGCGAAATAAGGCGCCTGCGTCTTGTTGCTGCTCATATGCATTGATCGGTTGAGTCAATAATGATTCTGGCTGTGCACCAATACCAATACACCAACCTTCAAGAATTAACACAGACAGTTCTGCTTCAACTTGTCGCCACTGAGATCGCGGTAATTTTTTGTCTATGGATTTATCGAAAACAGGAAGAGAGAACGCTTTGCCAACTCTAAATTGCGTTAATATCGTATCAAATAGTACGAGGTCATGGGTGCCGGGCAAGCCTCTTTGCTTAAACAGGGGGTGATATTGCTCTGCTAATTGAACTCGCTCTTGGGGGTCTAAGTAGAAATCGTCCAGCGATACACTCTCGCACGATATGCCATCTTGCTGAAGTCGCTCAGATAACTGTTTGCTTAAGGTTGATTTACCAACGCCTTGAACTCCACTAACGCCAACTAGCAAAGGCCGTTGAGCGATTCTCTGCTTTTTTATCTGTGCACTTAGCTGGTTAATTAATCCAGTATTTACGCTCACACAACATCCTTTTCTATTTTATTCACACGAGGACTATTTAAAATGACTTCTTAATCTGCAAGCGTAAATTTCTTCCCTCCTGAGGCACTCTTCCATCCGTCATCCTTGGATCAAAAACATCATATTTTTTATCGGTTAAGTTTTCTGCTTTTATCTGAAACACCGCGTCCTCCTGCCACTGCCAGGCAAACGTTGCACCTAATAAATAATAACTATCTTGGGAAAAAGGCTCAATGTCTGCACCCTCAAAAACGGGGACCTGAGTTTTGTCGCGCCATATTGCATTGAACGTAATTTCAAAATCGTTCACTTTGTGCGTAAACGCCAAAGCCGCAAATTTTTTAAAACTGCCGTTTAATGGTTCATCAAATAGTTGTGTGTAGGCGCCTTGTATCCATGTTGAGTCAGTCAAGTTAAAATTACTGTTAATTTCTAAACCCTGCATACTCGTTTCAAAGATATTATCGAAGGTAAATTCAGCTTGCTCGTTATTAACAGGAACTAAATTAATAAAATCTTCCAGTTCGTTATCAAACAATACCACGTCGAACTGCTTTGACTCATCTTGATAATGCCAGACAAGTTCCGTAGTTTTCACATATTCTGACGTTAAGTTTGAATTACCCGATGTTACATCATCGTTTGAGTTAAGCTCATTACTAACTGGGGTGCGAAAAGACTCCCCATATTGCAACTTCAAAGTGTTTACTTCGTCAAAGTCATAAACGAATGCAAGCCTAGGAGATAATTTATCATCTATGTTTTTAACCTCATCGTATCTTACCCCCGTAAACATGCTGAGTTTTTCGCTAAATCGATACTTTGCTTGAACATACCCTGCATAAGAATCAAAGTCTTGTCGCAGCGAATAAAAAGGAGCGTAATCAGATATAGTTTGAATGCCACCTAAATAAGTATGGTTATAGATGATAATATCACCGGCACTTTGGTCGTAATATGAAGTTCTAACGCCCGCTTTACTTTGCTCTTCCTTTGATAACTCAACGCCAAAGTTCCATTGTAAGCGGTCATTTTGTTTATAACCACCATCTAGGTTATAAGTTAAATCTCTAGATTGCCAAGCTGGGCCAACTAAAAAGTCGCCACCTTGCGTGATACCAACTTCTTCTGCTGTAACGATAAGTCCAGCACTTTCGATATTATGCTCAATAAAACTCAACTTATGCGTTAACTCAAGTTGCTCAGTAACTCGCCAAACATACTCAATTGTTGCCGCATAGTTCTCGCTTTTATGCTCGTTTTCAGGGGAATAACGGGAAAGATTTAAAAACTCATCAAGTTGAGTACGGTTAAACCTTACTTGCCACTTTAACGCTTGATGACTACCTCCAAATACAACAAAAAGTGATTCTAACGGGTCTTTTACAGCGCCTCCAAAATAGCTATCCCCTGAGCGTTTATTAAATGCTACATTGGCATAGAGCCGCGTTTCGTCCGACACTTGCCTTGAAAGATTCAATGCTGCTTGCGCATTGCCATGTTCACCATAGCCAACAGAAAGCTGGTTACTACGTTTTTTGGTAATAATATTCATCACACCAAGAAAGGCATTACTACCATAAAGCGCGGAGCCCGGGCCTCGGATAAACTCAACTTTATTAATAATCTCAATAGGAATATAAGGGGTATAGACAGAAGCTTTTCCGAATGAGGACTCATTCAGCCGTTGTCCGTCAATCATCACTAATACGTGTCCAGTATCTAAATACACACCCCGGGTATGCTCTTTTGGCACAGCCCCGACCCAATCGCCTCGAGTAGACTGAAAGCCAGGTACAAAATTCATCAGATCATAGACATTGTCGACACCCAAGCTATTTATTTGTTCTGAATTAAAAACAGTAATACTAGAAGGGACCGATGCTCTCGTTTCGTCGGTTTTAGTTGCGATAGAGACATTTACATTCAACAACTCTTCAAATGAAAGCTGGTACAGATCGGAGTCCGCGGCGTCTGATTCAGCGACTACCGCAAAAGGAATTAAGAATAGCGTGGCTTTAATTAAAGCGCTTAAGTTTTTCATATTATACGAGCTCTATGTTCCCACACTTCACTCGTAGTGTTAGATTGCTCTAACCTACGTAGCAGCATATGATTAACTTAATAATACTTGCTCCTAGCCACTACGCAAGTTTTTGATTAGGCTTTTCTTTTACACCTTAAGCTGATGCCAACTTTTTCGCTTTGAAATATTTAAATAAGCCAATTAACGACGCAGCGATCCAAAATAGCTCAATCACAAAGCTTGCGAGGTTAAAGTTATAACAAAGACTAATCAGTAGCAGGATCGCACCACTTAAGTTCATTAAGTTGTACGTTAAACTATCGGGAGATGCCTTTTCCAGCTGTAGCATAAAAAATGCACCAACGACCAAAAAAGTGCCTGTCATACCGATGATATCGAACATTAAATCGATCATGTTTTTTCCATTTTGCAAGACCCAATAGGCTGGCCCAGCTCCATGGGAAGGGTCATTTTCATTCATTGAAACAGCAAAGCCAAACGGCGAGATAGTAACAAATTGGAAAATTCAATACAGGACATTTGTCTGATAACAGCAGAAGGTGAGCTATGAAAATTGAAGTAATCGTTACTTGAAGGTTACCTTGCCACCGATTATTTTCAGTGCTGGCGCACCTCTCACTAGCGTATCACGGGCAAATTCTTGCTCACAATTGGGGCAGTTTATTTGGTTGGTCGTAAAGTCTTGGGTGATCCGTTCTTTGAAACATTTAACTAGGCTACCCTTACCCCCCTTACGATACTTAAAGAGCTGATGGCGACACCCAGAACAATAAATATCAACAGTTCTAACTGGGCCTTTTTTATTGGGTTTTGCCATACCGAATTAACTCATGATCTTTAGTATAAATGCAATGAGCGTAAACTGTAACACGTGATAGCCACCATTGACTAAAAACAGTTTCATCGGGCGTTGCTCAAATATATAGCTTATTCCTAATGAACAGGCGACGAAAAAGATCCCTACACCAAGTCCAACTCCCGTAGCCGCAAGCAAAGAGAGCGATAGATCAAGCATCACCGCCATAAACACAGCGGATAGCAAAGACAGCAGAAATGCAACACCAAAAGTCATCTTCGGATCGCTCGCTTGTAAGTCAAGCTCTGTCAATCCACACCCCTCCATCCACGCTTTTTGAAACAGCATGGGAGAATACCAAATACCACCTAACATAAAGGAAGACAAAGCGGCGAGAATAATTGCCCAAAGGTTTAATGCTTCAAATGAAAGTATCATCGACTAACTCAGCATATTTCATTTTATTTAATAATGAGTATAAGTGAAAACTTACTTATAAACAGGTTTCTTTTGTAATTTCCTCTGCAGTGTTCTTCTGTGCATGTTAAGTTGCCGCGCGGTTTCAGAGATATTACCTTCATTTGCCTTTAAAACTTGCTGAATATGTTCCCACTCTAGTCGTTCTGGAGACATGACTTCTTCAACAATTTCTTGGCCTTTCTCTCCCAATAGCGTTTGTACTATCAAGCTGGTGCTTGCAGGTTTAGTTAAATAGTCGTCAGCGCCCAATTTTATCGCCTCAACCGCAGTCGCAATACTGGCATAACCCGTTAATAATACAATGCGAGCATTTGCATTGAGCTGCTTGATTTGTGTTATGAAGTTTATTGAGTTGGCCTCGCCAAGTTTCATATCCAATAATATGTAGCCGAAAACCTCTTGTTTACACGCCACCTGCATATCTTCAATGGAAGTAACATGTTCAACACTAAATGCTTGTTTTTCCAAGCGCCTTATCAATGTCTGTGCATAAGGCACATCATCTTCTACAAGCAGTAACTTCATCACTTACCCTTGGTAGTTTAATCGTACATTTTGTCCCAAAGCTCACATCGCTTTCAATTATTAGGTGTCCACCAAGCCGTTCAATTGTCGCATGACTGAGCAGCACCGCCATACCAAGTCCTGATTCGCTGCTCACGACATTATGGCCCAATTGCGCTAGCTTTTCTTTTGCGATCCCCTCCCCTCTATCAAGTATGGTGATCACATGTTCTGTCAGTTGTGAGGTAAATATCACGTCGATGTCAGTTTGTTTTGCTTGCTCATTTGCTCGCACACCGTTACTAATAAGATTTAAAATCGAAGGCATCAACATAGGATCATCGCAAAGCGCCCCTTGAACATTAGTGATATCGAATCGAAAATGCTGCTGTGGAAATTGTAAATTCGTCAATTCTTTTAACTGCTCAGCAAAATGCTTTATGGTTATCAGTTGTTTAGACGCTGACTTTAAATACTCAGTGAATTCTCTAAAGACATTAAGCTGCTCCTTACATTTCCCAAGAGGTTCTGACATTTCTTGAACACAGGGCTCTTTTGGGTACGACTCATCCAGCTCTTCGTGTAATAGAGCCAAGTGTGCGATTGGCGTGGCGAGTTGATGGGTCGCTTGTGCGGCCGCACTGCCTAATGCGATTAATTGCTCTTGCTGTAACTGCTGCTCTCTTAGCAAGGCGATCGCCCGCTCTTTTTTTCGATTTTGCTTTACCAATATGCTCACCACGGTAACAACAACTATGATAGTGAAAGTAAAGTTAACTAACATACCGAGCAAATGAGTGCTCATGTCCATATGATGAACATGTTCATGAGACATTTTTATATAAAGATAAAGGTAAGCGCCAATCGCCCCAGCCGACACCATCAACATGTTGATAGTTGGGATCGTTACTGCTGCAATAACGGTTGGCAGTACCAACAAAGACACGAACGCATTGGTCGCTCCGCCGGTCAGATCTAATAAAATAGTAAGAAACAAAATGTCCGCCAACAATTGCATTGTCATGCCAATGGGCGCTGCTTCTTTTGTGTTACGATAGGCGTAAATACTTAACAGCTGAAATGCCGACTCCGCAGCCACCACTCCCACCACCGCAACAAAATCAAATTGTTTACCAAATACGACAGCGGCTATGGCAAGCATCACAATTTGGATAACGATTGCCACTGACCGTAACAACAACAGTTGGCCCAATGCAGAATTGGGAGAAAAAGCAATTTTCATGAAAATGAACGGGTCTGAGCTAAGATGAAAAGATTATACCTAATCTAACAAAAATAGGTGTGATCGAGGTCAGTTATATTGCACCAATACACACCATAGCTTCGCTTTTATGGCAATACTGTGAAGGATTTGGTATAAATGAAAAATTGGCCAACTGGTCGGATTAGATTAAGAGACACTATGGTTTATGCAAAAATCACCGGCTGGGGAAAGTGTATTCCACCAGCGAGCATCAGTAATGATGAAATTAGTACTATTGTTGACACCAATGATGAATGGATAAATACGAGAACAGGTATCAGATCTAGACGCGTTAGCCATGTTAGCACTGCTGAACTTGCAACGGTAGCAAGTCAACACGCATTGGCATGTGCAGGACTTGAGGGTAAAGATATTGACCTTGTTCTACTCGCAACCTGTACACCGTCAACTATGGTAGCGAATACAGCTTCTTTAGTACAAAAAAATATTGGTGCTGTTGGTGCTGCGGCGTGTGATACGAATGCAGCGTGTTCGGGCTTTTTGTATGCATTACAAAATGCTACTGCACAGATCCAAGCAGGTATGATTAAAAGAGCAGTTGTTGTCGCTGCGGAACGTATGATCTGGTATGTAAACTGGGCAAAGCGTGACAGCGCAGTATTATTTGGCGATGGTGCAGGTGCAGTCGTGCTTGAAGCAAGTGACGAGCCAACCGGGCTCTTAGGCACTAAGACTGGCTGTGATAGCACAGATAGAAGTATATTGCACATTCCAAACTATGGTACTGATATGGACCGCTGCGCCGGCACTGGGCCTTCTGCTCTGTCTTTTGAAGGACGTGAAATATTTAAGCGTGCTGTAAAAGGTATGAGTGACGCATGTGATGACGTACTCAGCCAAGCACAGTTATCACTAAACGACATAGATGTACTTATCCCTCATCAGGCTAACCTCCGCATCATTCAAGCTATTCAAAATCGCCTAGAAATTGCAGATGATAAAGTCATGGTTAATATCGACAAATACGGTAATACCTCTGCTGCTACAATTGCAATTGCACTGTGTGAAGCTGTAGAAAATGGCATGATTAAACCACACGCTAATATTATGTCTGCGGCATTTGGCGCGGGCTTAACTTGGGCTGCCAGCTATTTAAAGTGGGGAGAAAGAACGACTCCAATCACAAAGTCGGATGCGCGTTTACCAGATTGCAATAAAACCGGCCTTGAATTAGTAGCACCAGCAGTCGCTGCAAGTAAAGCTCAATAAGTAGGCTATTCTCCCTAAGTACTGAAACTTAGAGTTAATTGCTCGATTTTGCCCTTGGGTGGGTGGTAATATTGCAATATTATTATCGCTCATCCAAGGAGTCTACTGTGCTCAAAGCGCATACCGAGATCAGTCAATTAGAACCACAAGCAATTTGGAAGTTTTTTGACCAAATTTGTGCCATTCCCCACCCTTCAAAACACGAAGAAGCACTAGCAAACTTTATTGTTGACTGGGCTAAAAGCAAAAATTTAGACGTACGTCGTGATGAAACTGGTAATGTGTTCATCAAAAAGCCTGCGACAAGTGGTATGGAAAATCGTAAGCCCGTTGTATTGCAAGCGCACATTGATATGGTGCCACAAAAGAATGACGATACAGCACACAACTTCGTTACCGATCCAATCAAGCCGTATGTTGATAATGGCTGGGTAACCGCAACTGGTACTACGCTAGGTGCAGACAATGGTATCGGCATGGCATCATGTTTAGCCGTATTAGACGCTGACGATATTAAGCATGGTCCACTTGAGGTGTTACTAACCGTTGATGAAGAAGCAGGTATGAGCGGCGCGTTTGGTTTGCAATCTGGCTGGTTAGAAGGTGAAATCCTGCTCAACACCGATTCCGAGCAAGAAGGCGAGATCTACATGGGTTGCGCAGGTGGTGTAGATGCATCCTTAACTCTACAACTCGCGCGAGAAGTGTTACCCAAACACCATCAAATCTTTGAGCTGTCTCTAAAAGGCTTACGTGGCGGACACTCTGGCGTCGACATTCACACCGGCCGTGCCAACGCCAATAAATTGCTCGCAAGATTCCTAAAGCACCATATCGCAGACTTTGATCTAAGACTTATCGAGATCAGAGGCGGCTCCCTACGCAATGCAATTCCGCGCGAAGCATACGCACTCATTAGTTTTGATGAAGCGCAAATAAGCGAGTTCCAAGCGCTGATTGAAGCTTATGAAACTATCATTAAGCAAGAATTATGTGCCATAGAAACTGGGATCACGTTTGCACTCAGCACTTCAACAACTAGCACATTGCCAATGAGCCAAGCTTCCCAAAGCAAAGTCTTAGCGCTTCTTAACGCTTGCCCTAATGGTGTTGTACGCATGAGCGACGATATTCCAGGTGTTGTTGAAACCTCACTTAATATGGGCGTAATTTCTACTACAGATAACACTCTAGAAGTCCTATGTCTGATCCGTTCATTAATTGATTCTGGTCGCAGTGATGTCGAGGGTATGCTGCGCTCACTGGCTGAGCTGACGCAAGCTGACATTGAATTTAGTGGTGCTTACCCAGGCTGGAAGCCTGATCCAAGCTCAGAAGTATTAGCTATTTTCCGTGATATGTATGAATCAATCTACGGTGAAAAACCACATATTATGGTTATTCATGCAGGTCTTGAATGTGGTTTGTTCAAAAAGCCTTACCCGAACATGGATATGATTTCTTTTGGTCCAACGATCAAATTTCCACACTCTCCTGAGGAAAAAGTAGAAATTTCAAGCGTTGGTCTATATTGGCAGCAAATGAAAGGGATCTTAGAGAACATTCCTGAAAAGCAGTAAAACTAATCTAAAATTAATTATACCAATTCGGTTATTAGACAAACTAAAAGCCCAGCTGACATAGCTGGGCTTTTTATAGATTTTAGACTTTGCGACTAGCTGAACTTTTTCTCAAGATAACTAAACACGGTTCTAAGACCCAATGCCTCACCACCAACAGGTCTTCCCGGTAACGCTCTTACGTTCCAAGCCATCACATCAAAATGTAGCCAAGGTGTCGTGGCAGGCTCAACAAATTCTTTTAGATAAAGTGCAGCTGTTATTGAGCCACCAAACGGCGTCGAACCACAGTTGGCAATATCGGCGATATCGCTCTTGAACAGTGCCTTATATTGAGCAAACAAAGGCAATTGCCAGATAGGATCCGCATTACCCAGACCAATTTCCATTAGCTCAGACGAAATAGCTTGATCTGTAGAATAAAAACCAGGAAGTTCAGTACCAAGGGCAATGCGACATGCACCGGTCAAGGTCGCAAAATCTATCAATAACTCTGGCGCTTCAGTTTGTGCTTCGGCCAATGCGTCACATAAAACCAAGCGTCCTTCGGCATCGGTATTGTCAATTTCAACCGTAATACCTTTACGTGTTTTGATCACATCACCTGGCCTAAAGGCATTGCGAGACACCGCATTTTCTACCGCAGGAATAAGTACGCGTAATCTAACAGGCAGTTTTGCCGCCATAATCATGTTGGCCAGCGCAATAACATGAGCCGCTCCACCCATGTCTTTTTTCATATTACGCATTCCAGACGCAGGTTTTAAGTCCAGACCACCAGAGTCAAAACATACGCCTTTACCAACTAAAGTAAGTTTTGCGTGGTTTTCATCACCCCAACGTAAATCAAGCAAACGCGGAGCATTGTCACTCGCACGGCCTACCATGTGGATCGTTGGGTAGTTTTGTTCTAACAACTCATCACCAATGATTTGCTCAAATGATGCGCCATATTGCTCGGCAAGTTCATCCATTACTTCAGCCATGTGCTGAGGCATCATATCGGCCGCAGGTGTGTTTACAAGGTCTCGTGCAAGATAAATAGACTCCACAGACGCTTTTACCTTGGAATATGTCTTAATATCTTTGATAGCAAGTTTTGCTTCAACCGCCGGTAATTCTTTATACGCAGAGAATTGATACGCACCCAGTAAAAACGCAATCGCGTGGTTTTCAACTTGCTCAGAAGCAGTATCAATAAAATAAGTGCCTTTTGGAAGCTGCTTTGCAAGATCGCCCAATAACCAAAAGTCATCTTCTTCTGAAATCACAATAACTCGTTCTACTTCCCCAGATTCAGCATTCGGAATAAGAATGGTTTTTTGTGATTGAAATTGTGCGGTTTTCACGAAAAGCTGTATCGTGTTTGACTGCTGCGCTTGCCATGACGCTAATTCTGCAGCGGAGAAGATTGAAATGGGTGTACCCATAGCAGATTGAACGAGTAGATTGTTCATGTAGGCCTCAAATTTATTATGTTCGTACTTAGATTACCAAGGCTAAAAAGAAAATTCACTGTTCCTTGGTTTTTGTCGGCTTTTTTTTCAAATTGAATGAGCTAGGCAACACATCTACACCTACTAATTGACCAACCTTAACGATGATCGGAATAGTAATGGGGGCAAAAGGTAAAACCGCAAACACACCAAGTCCAAGCCCTTTAAGAATATCCACAAGCTGGGCATTCGCCGTTTTGAGCTCAGACTTCTGCGCTCGCCCCAAGGTATATCGCTTGTAGATTTCAAGCATCTCTTTAGTTTCTTGTTTCTCTTGCTCTAGTGCGCATTTAAGCGCAATCATCGCCCTACGCAACCTCATTTGCTGTCTGCGTTTACTGATCCGAGCAACGCGCATCGGTGCCTTATGGACAACTTTGATCAGCTTCATTAGTGAACTCAAATATAGTGTTGACTAGAGTCTATCAAAATTATCAGCACTTTAGCTATTAGCCAATGGTACAAATTACCCATTCTAGCCAGCAAAGTTATACGTAAAGTGTGCAAAATAATGAATTAGAGCAAAATCGACCTCAGTTACCATACAAAGATGTACAATAATCATACACGCAAAGACTAGCCGTTCAGGATTGTTCAATTAATCTACAAAAACTGAATAATGAAACTTCACGAAACTCGCTAAGTTTTGAAACGATAAATTTTAAGCTACTGGGTGTTTGTCTTGAAAAGTAGTTAAACGGCTCAAAATTTCACTTTCAACAATAACTTACCATTCAATTTCTGCAACTCTTCTTAGCTTAAACAAAAAGTTATTAAGAAAGTTGCAGTTTTAAAAATCGCTGCTAATTTTAAAAAAGCGCTTGCCAACACACTGCAAATTAAATTATATGTGTATTAAAGGTAAAAATATTATAAATGACCTTTTTATTGGTATGACAACAACAATCAACTGGGGAAACAGGATGAAACTAAAAAGTAACACGCTGCGCCGTGCAATTCGCTTCGCGCTCGCTTCTGCAGCAACTACGTCACTTCTTACCACGACCGTAATGGCTGAAGAAGCCAATCAAGCAAAGTCAGATGAAAAAATCGAAAAAATCGCCGTAGTTGGCTCTCGGGCTGCACCTCGCTCTGTGGGTGAGTCACCGGTCCCTATCGACATCATCGGTGCAGAAGATATGTCAAAGGCGGCAGGTTCTGACATGCTCGAGCTACTGAAAGGTTCTGTACCGTCTTTGAACGTACACGCGAACCCTATCAGTGATGCAGCGACTTTAGTAAGACCAGCTAACTTACGCGGATTGCCTGCGGATAGTACGCTGATTTTGTTAAACGGTAAGCGTCGCCACCGTTCGTCGGTTATTGCCTTTTTAGGCGGTGGGATTAACGATGGTGCTCAAGGTCCTGATATTTCAGTGATCCCTAGTATCGCGCTTAAACAAGTGGAGGTACTTCGCGACGGTGCTGCCGCGCAGTACGGTTCAGATGCTATCGCGGGTGTAATGAACTTTGTACTAAAAGACGCAAGCGAAGGGGGCTCGTTCTCTATTCGTCAAGGTGAATACTACGAAGGTGACGGCGATACAACGGTTATCGAAGGTAACGTGGGTCTACCATTTACGGATGATGGCTTTGCTAACCTAAGCTTTCAATATAAAGAGGCCGATGCAACTAGCCGCAGTGTTCAGCGTCCTGATGCAGCAGCATTTGCGGGAGCTGGCTTAGAAGGCGTTGCAGATCCAGCACAAATTTGGGGTGCACCCGAAATCAAAGACGACATCAGTATTTTTGGTAATGTTGGTGTAGACGTTACAGATAACGCCCACTTCTACATGTTCGGTAACTACTCAGAACGGGATGTAAAAGGTGGGTTCTATTATCGAAACCCAACCACTCGCCCCGGAGTTTATGGCGGTACAATCAGACTCGTTAATGGCGTACCGATGAGAAGGAGTGCAACAGACGAAGCACAGCAAAAATTGTGGGATGCGGCAACACCAACAGTGTTAGTAGGTGCGTTAGATGGTGGCCTTGATGCACAATTAGACTGTCCAGTAGTCGAACTTCAAGCGAATGGATTGCCAGATCCAACGGCATTAGGGCAGTTGGATGCTGCCAACTGTTTTGCATTTAACCAAATCCTTCCAGCAGGATTTACACCAAACTTCGGTGGTAATATAACAGATACATCTTTAACTATGGGTGTGAGAGGTGAATTTAAAGATGGCTTCTTAGAGGGAGCCTATTGGGATTTGAGTGGCTCTGTTGGCCGCAACGAATCTAGATATTTTATTACTAACACGGTGAATGCCTCATTAGGTCCAGATACTCCGATGGACTTTAGTCCAGGTAAGTATATTCAGCTAGAAAAGAACTTTAATTTTGATGTATCGAAAGGTTACGACTTTGATCTTGCTTACGATGTAAACGTTGCTGCAGGTCTTGAGTGGCATGAAGAAACATTTGAAGTACTTTCGGGTGATGAAGCGTCATTTATTGCAGGGCCGCTAACAGAGCAAGGCTTTGGTATTGGTTCGAACGGTTTTCCTGGATTTAAACCTTCTGCAGCAGGAGAGTACACTCGCCGTAACTATGCCGCTTATGTGGATATTGAAACGCCATTTACTGAAGACTTCATGATGGGCTGGGCGCTGCGTTATGAAGACTATGATTCATTTGGCTCGACTACTAACTTTAAGATCACGGGCCAGTACCACGTTACAGAGGACTTCTCAGTTCGTGGTTCAATCAGTACCGGCTTCCGTGCACCCACAGTAGGTCAAGCTAACGTATCTAACGTACAAACAAACTTAAGTAGTGGTGTACTTGTAGACTCTGCGCTATTACCACCAACAAACCCAATTTCGTTACAACTGGGCGGCACGGAACTTCAACCGGAGGAATCTGAAAGTTACACATTAGGCGCAGTATATCGTTCTGGCGACTTATTTATTACGTTAGATTACTACAACATTGAAGTAACTGACCGCCTAAGCCAGTCAGAGAAGATAGAGTTAGACCAAGCTGACAAAGATGCCCTTAAAGCGGCGGGTGTTCCGAACGTTGACAACTTAGCACAGGTGAGCTTCTTTACTAATGACTTCGATACCACGACTCAAGGTATCGACTTAGTTGGTAACTACTCTATGGATATGCTGGGTGGTTATGCGACATTTAGTGCAGCATACAACTGGAATGAAACCGAAGTTGATCGCTTCTCTGCGATTACAGGTGACTTCAAGGTATCTCGTCTAGAAAACGACTTACCTAAGCACAGAGGTACATTAACTTGGGCTCAGCAATGGGATAGCTTCTCAGGTTTTGTGCGTATGAACTACTTTGGTGAATACCAAGGTGTCCACGTAGATTATGATGCAACAGCTAAAACAGCAAGTGCAACAATCACATTTGATGCAGAGCTTACTTACTATGCAACAGATTCAATCAGTCTATCTGTTGGTGCAAATAATATCTTTGACCAAGATGCTGAAGAACTAGACTTCTTTGACGCTACAGGTATCCCAAATAACAACTGGGGTGGCAAATACTACGAGACTTCACCATACGGTATTAATGGTGGTTTCTACTATGTAAAAGCAACCTATACGTTCTAACTTTTACTGTAACCCAGAAACAAAGGCGAACTAGCATTAGCTATTTCGCCTTTTTATTTTTATCCTATATAACAAAGTAGTTAACTCTGAATACGAAAATGTTGTTATTAAAGCGAGCCAACGAATTATTGGCCGAAAATAAGCTTAGAGAAGCTGAGTTTATGTACAAGTCTGTACTAAAACAGTCACCTAACAACGGTCCTGCTCTATTTGGTTTAGGCCGCATATGCATGCGTTTAGAGCAATATGATAACGCAATCTACTATTTAAAAAGAGCCTGCGAACATTTACCAAAAATGCTTGAACCGCTCTTCGCCTTGGCCGATGCGTTTTTAGCCGTTGGTTCACCTGTTGACGCAAAAACCGTACTTGAATACACCTTAAGCGTGGCAAAACATAATGCTCAAGCCCATTACCAACTCGGTCAATTTTATCTGGACTATGGCTTTATTGAACAAGCTAAAAACGTCTTTAAGGCGGGGTTAGATTGTCCTCATAGTACCGTGACAGCATTTATGCTGTACGAACTGGTACAAATGTCCTCAGCCAAAGAATTACCTACATATTTAGCGATTTTAGAGAAACTGGAAAATGAGTTTGAAGCACCGAGGCTAAAAGCAGTGGTCCACTATGCTCTTGCTAAGTGTCATGAACAATTAGGTAACTATAATGCAGCTCAAGATAACTATGCCTTAGCGAATGATACACAGCTGCTGATGAGCGAGTTTCGTACTGTAGACATGCTGCCTTTTTTTGAATCAATCAAACAACATTGTGGTAAAGCATTTTTTGATAAACCTAGTGATAGGGTTAAGACAACATTTACACCTGTTTTTATTGTTGGTTTACCGAGAACAGGTTCGACTCTCTTAGAGCAAATGCTAGTGCAACATTCACATGTTGGCACACTAGGTGAGAATACCGTGATCAGCGATAAAATTGTCCCTTACCTCTTTAAACGTAATAATGCAGAGTTCCCAGCTTGTTTAGACCAACTAAGTAACTCCATGTTAGATCATTGCCGCTTACTCTATGTCGACGAGATAAAGCGGCATCGGGTGTCGGAAGAAGTGGTGATCAATAAACTTCCAGCTAATTTTCAAAATCTGGGCTTAATCCACAAACTATTCCCTGAGGCACGAATTATTCATTTAACTCGCAACCTCAATGCGACAGCGTGGTCGGTCTATAGTAATCATTTCGCCGAAAGCGAGCCCTACTTCTGCTCTTTAAGTGAATTTGCCTTGTATGCGCAAGCGCAAAGTGACTTGATGTCACATTTTAACCAGTTTATGAAAAGAGATATTTTTACGCTCAGTTACGAACAACTTATCGCTGAACCCGAAAAGACCATCAAGCAATGCTTGAGCTTTCTATATCAAAAATACGAACCAGAATGCTTGGAGTTTCACAAATCTAAAAAGCCGGTGCATACGTTAAGTAAGGCTCAGGTCAGAAAGCCAATCAGCACGCAGCCTCTCGAAAAGTGGCAGCGATATGAAGCGTTTATTGAGAAGATGATTGCTCAACCGCAAAGCGATCAAACCACGCCAGTAAATCTTTAAACTGATCATCGCGTGCATGTTTATGGGTTAACATGTCTATGTGCCCATAATTGTGCCGATGGCCGTGACTTTTTCCATAAATTCTGAGTTCTTGTATCCCCTTTCCTGATTCACGAATGAACGCTTGAATATCAACAGGTTGTGCCAGTGCTTTATCTTTAACGCCCGCAATGTGCAAGATTGGAGGCAACGTCATGTCTTGTAATACCTCGGCGTAATTAAAACCGTCATCGGAGTCAATCCATGGGTGCTTCTGTGCCCAGTCAGCGCTTTGAGCATGTGATTTTAAAGACTCATCATCACTTCCCCAACCGAGCCTCTTCGCAGGTAAGTACCCATGCTTTTTCGAATAATAGTGCGCAACGTTAAACCATATCAGGTTTGCTTTCAGTAATTTGCTCGGGTGATTGTTATGTAAACTACGCTTAGAGCCAAAATAAACACATGCTTTAACATGCGGAATTTCTTCAGGAAAGCGTGCAAAAACACTATTCATCAATACCCCTCCCCAAGAATGCGCAATCCAATATTGTGCTCTAGATCCGGTATATCGTTCGATAAAATTCAGCATTTCAGGGATTTCGTGCAAGATTGATTCAGTTTGACCATAATCCGCTTCAGCGTCGATTTTAGGTATGCTCTCTCCTCGCCCACGAAGATCACCAACAAAACAGCGATAGCCGTGTTCAGCTAAAAAAGGCGCTAGCCCTTTATTACTTTCAGTATAAAAAATTTTGCCATTTTCAACCGCACCATGCATAAAAAACACAGCGGGGCCGCTACTATCCGGTTTTGCTATATATCTGAGATGGAGTTTATGTCCATCTGCTATATCTACTAATAGTGATTTTTGCTCTATCATTTCTTTGTTTTTATTCTTTGAACACTAACCTCATCGTACCAGTTGACTGATTGATAAGTAAACTCTTAAACGAAGCAAATAAAAGGGTTGATATGCCTTTAAGATAAAGCCAGTATTCAAGACTTAAGCGTTCGATTAAAAGTGTTATAATCCTTTTTATTTATTCGAAGAATCCTGTGCACCCAAGAAACAAGCATAATTCAGGCTATGATCTAGACAAGCTTATAGCGATTGAACCCGCTTTAAAGAATTTTACTTACAACCGATCTGATGGCATAAAAAGCATCGACTTCACTAATCCAGATGCCGTAAAACTGTTAAATAAGGCATTGCTTAAATCAGACTACGATATACAAGTTTGGGATATCCCCGCACAATTTTTATGCCCGCCAGTTCCAGGCAGAGCAGACTATATCCATGCGCTGAAAGATCTGTTAGATGAAAGTAACTTGCCCGATAAGGTGCAAGGCGTAGATATTGGCACTGGTGCCAATTTGATCTATCCCATCTTGGGATCAAGAGAATATAACTGGCGCTTTGTGGCCTCTGACATCAATCCTCTTGCTGTGAAGTGTGCCAAAACCATCGCAGAACTAAATAAGTTGCCGGTAAAAGTGATGCAACAAAAGCAGCCTAATCACTTTTTTAAAACAATAATAAAAGCAAACCAGTTTTATCATTTTTCAATGTGTAACCCGCCCTTCCATTCCAGTGAAGCAGATGCCAACAAGGGCACGCAAAGAAAGTGGAAAAACCTTAACCGAGCACCACAAGCCTCGCTAAATTTTGGCGGTCAAGCTCAAGAGCTATGGTGTGAAGGTGGAGAAAAGCGCTTTATACTGGATATGATCTCTGAGAGTGTCACTTTCAAAGAGCAAGTTTATTGGTTTACTTCCCTTATCTCTAATAAAGACAACGTCAAACCACTTAAACAGCAACTTAAACAGTTCGCTGCAGAGCAAGTAAAAGTGATCGAGATGGAACAAGGTAATAAGACAAGCCGTTTTATCGCCTGGAGTTTTTTCAAACCCTAGCAATGTGTATATGGTGGAAACGAGTTTACCTCGCGAGATTTTCTAAACAGCAAAAAACCCGCTGCATTGCTGCAACGGGTTTGACGTACATGGATGTACTAATGTCGATTAGATCCATGGATGAATGCTGTTAATCAACCTTTAATAAGGCCCTGGCTCGCTACGAAGTGGGACGTTTTACTCTCTTTGTTTGGGGAGCCCAACAGCTCGGCGGGTAAACCACCTCCGACCATGCTGCTCAGTGCTGATGTGGCGGGAGCGAGCTTGCCTCACGATCTTTAATAAGGTCCTGGCTCGCTACGAACTAGGATGTTTTATTCTTTTTGCTTGATGATCCAATGTACAAAAACTCTATAGCTAATTGTGCGAAAACTACGGGAATATGTGGGAAAGTTCGGGATTGGATGAGAGACTATTTTAAAATGCGTTTAACATTATCAAACTAAAGGTGAAATCACTTCAAAACAGACTACATAACCTTACTGCTATCCAACTTTTGATAACACGAGCTTTTTTTCCACCCCGCTGCTTGGAAAAGTTTCATTCATAAACTTTAGAACTTCTGGACTACAATGCTCATATAAAATCTTAGTGTATAGAGTATTGTATCTAGATAAACTAGGCTCATAAGCATAGTTCATGAGCAATACAGCCCCAAATCGTATATCTTTTCTGGCTCTAAGCTCTGCTATAACAGAGGAATAATTTTGTAAGTAATTGAGACTATCCTCTAAGAACAAAACATTTGTGACGTCTACAAACAAAACCGCATCTTTTTTCGCATATGCCTTTTTGTTCTTTTTATCTATGGCAATAGGTATTTTTTGTAGGTAACTGTTCTTCTTCTTAGCAGACAAAGAAGCTCTCGTTATCTCTGCAAATATCTCTGAATCGTGATCATGTATTTTTAAATCTGGACTTTCCTGAGCAATTACCTTAAGACCTTTCGATAAAAGGGAAGCTGTCACCCTAAGCTCAAACCTGAAATCGTGCCATTGAACAACAGTCCTTTGCCTAATTAAATCTCTTTTTATTTTTTTTAAAGCCAGTGGATTATGCTGTGCAACTTTATCCAAGTCATCAACAAACATAAGTAATGAACCTAGCTCGTTATAAAAATAATGATCTTGGCTATTAAATAAATCTACGATGCTTAAAATTTGCTTATTTAAAATAGTCTCGGAATTAAGATATTTATCGAACTTCATATGGCTATCTATTTTTTCTATCGCCATTTTAAGACTTTCGTAAAGATTGGTTACACTTTGACTATTAACCTTATTGTTATAGAGGTTTGTGGCCTCAAAGGTGAACCATCGAGATTTGAAGAGTATCACTTTTGACAAAACTATCTCCAAGACTCTCCTAATCAGGTGGAGTTTCAGTACCACCTGATAGGTCAGTCGTTATCTATTAACATCCTTAGTAAAACAGTAGCGCTTTAAGATACGCTGCTTTTTTATCGCTTTTTCTTACACCACGCTACGAACAGCACAATAAAAAGTATTGATACCGAACTAATGACAAATAGCATGATAGCCTCTTCGATTGAAGGTATTCCCATTTCTCTCTCCATGTTTAATTAATTGACGGGACTGAGGTCGCTTTCTCAGCAGTTCCATTTCTGTACTGGCTCTGTGTAACTTTAGCCGTTTCAATCAGCAACTGCAAAGCACCGTCAACTTCTTCTAGGGTTTTACAGCCATGAGCATTTAGATAACTAGCTATATGTTGTAGTGCTACAGTATTACTCTTCATTTTCTTCCTCATTCATTAGCTCCCAAATTACCTTATATAAAGGTGGGGCTTCTGGTTCTATCGGTGGAATTGATGGGCCGCCGTTGCGACCGAATCTGACTGTTTGCTCTGGCTCTTCCAATTGCTCTTCTATATATACCCTTTTTCCAAACTCGAATCCGAGTAGTAGCGTGGTAAATAGAAGGAGCAGCAACAGCCATGTGTTTACTGTGATCTCGTCGTCACGTTTCAGCATAGTGAATGCCCTCCACCATCTTTAGTCCCTTTACCTTTGCAACTATCGAATAGGTCTCCTTGTACTTCATCCGTTTTCAGCTGGTTCATAGTACGAACAACTTCATATATCCACTGCACAGAATAGCCATGCTTCTTAGCTAGTTCGACGTGGTTATCTCCAGTAAACTCGCTCCAGATTTTGTTGTGCTTCAGAATTGTATCCAGTGATACGCCCTTGCAAACATAAACGTTCTCGCCCC
The DNA here is from genome assembly GCF_005886105.2 of Pseudoalteromonas galatheae. Taxonomy (NCBI): domain Bacteria; kingdom Pseudomonadati; phylum Pseudomonadota; class Gammaproteobacteria; order Alteromonadales; family Pseudoalteromonadaceae; genus Pseudoalteromonas; species Pseudoalteromonas galatheae. The sequence continues at coordinate 1,140,865 of NZ_PNCO02000002.1, read as the reverse complement.
CAAATGTATGACGAACTCGGTCTACAGCTTCACGGCCTATCTGGCCTGCTTGTTCAGCACCAACTACGTCGGCAACCCCACGAGTAACAACCTCAAAGATAGCCAGCAACATACCAATACCACGTTCTGAGCCTTTGCCAAATTGTTCAGCCATTACTAGACTCCTCATATCGGCCAAGCATTAAGCCTGTGAAGTTAAGAGCGCTCTCAAGCTGCTCAACATTACAATTTGAAAAGTTGTTATATTTATACACAATGCGTCCCGCCTCGAACTTTTCCTCATCGTTCAGTGGCAGCTTTTTTAAATCAGGGACTAGCTCTTTCATGTCTTTTGCCATCAGACGCGCATACCAGCTTTTTAACTGCTCAATCAGTGCATGAACCATAGGTGCGCGTAGCCACTCCAAACGCTCAATAGCTACGTTACTGTTCATACGCTTAGCTTGTGATTTACTCCAATTGAGTAGCGCGGCTTCCGAGCCATCGCGTAAATAGCCACGATGGCTCATAGCGATCCAAACTTGGCGCAGTTTATCCAGTGGCGTTTTGTCTTCGGGAGCTATATCACGAGTCATTGGTGAGTTTTTACCACCGCGCTTTTTAGTCACCACTTTAAAACCTTTGTCTTTCATGTGAGACAGCACTTTGTTTAGCTCACCTACGTTCATACCTTCGCAGCTTTCTTTCTTAGTCAGTTCGACTAAAATTTGACGATACAAATCTTCGTCCCAGCCTAAACTCGTTTTACCTACATGTATTAATTGAATCAGTTTTGATTTTGATAAATACATAACGCCACCTTTATAGAGATTTACTAACCAATGGGATATGAACCCAGCTACCTAGCGCATTACGCTCATAAAAGCGCACGTAAGTTTTGGTGCTTGAGAGAATGATCGCATCATCAAGCGCTTGCATCGCATTGGCCCAATCTTCGCTATCACTGGCTAGGCGGTATTTACGCAATGCCATGATCCGCGCCTTGTTGTAATTGCCATCACTGTTTGTGCTAAACGCATCTTGTACAATTTGGCGTAGTAGCTTGTCTTCGCCTAGTGTTTCCAACTTTTCATTGATCACCTTGTCGATGAGTTCTTTTGCCACATTTATCTCAGGACCAAACGTGATCTGATCAGCAACGCCAACTTCTACTTTACGCTTGGCATCATAGCTGGTTAACGTAACATTGCCTTTATTACCGCCTATCTCAACGTTATAGCTTGCAAACAAATCAGCTATAAATGTGTTCACACTCTTAAACACCTTGCGCTTAAATTCGTCATGCAACTCAGATAGCGCCTTGGCCTCATCAACAAACCCATTTACTAGGTCGTGTTTTTCAATGTCGTGGGCTGCAATTTTGTCTAGCGGGACTTGATAACCGCGCGGGTTTGCTAAAAATGTGCGTGCTGTATTGTCTTGTGTATTCATAATGATCCCTTACTACCGAGGTTGAATAGATTGAAATTTGTGAAAGCGTTGGCCTTGGCATTTGGGGCAAACGCTTACGCCTTCCCCAACCCAACCGCAATGCGTGGTTAAACACCGAACCCCTGTAGGCTCAATTGTTTCTATCAGCTCACGCTTACCAAAAACGTTGTCCCAAGCCTTTACTGGCGCGTTCACAGCACTGGCTAAAAGGTGTTGCATTGCGCCATCATCAGCTAAAAGTGCCTTTGACTGCTCTTGTGAAACGGTGACTGTTTTAGTCACTTGAACCAACGCCATACCCGTTAATTGAATTTCTACCTGTTGACTCATGGCTATACCTTTAAAACTAATGATTCTGTGATCTGCTGCTCACCAATTTGAGCGGCCGCATTCATGGCTTTAGCAAGCCAAGTATTTACATTGAGTGGGTACGAACGGTCTAGCTCGGCATCATCCAATGCAATGCCGTGGCGAATGCGCCCCATACACTTGCCGCGAATCGCGCTGAGGGCATCCTCAGTAAAGATCTTGTCAGCATCTACACCAACGCGAGATAGCTTATGGCGAATATACTCGGGAACATAAATCCCTAGCGGCTGCATCCGTATTTGATTGCAGCGCCAGCTAAACTCACGAACGTGCTGGCCGCTTAACTTTTTGGCAAGCTCCGACTGGCCAATCAGTACAATCCCCATCACACGCCTAAACCCGTGCGTTAACTCCCAAATACGCTTGAGTAGCTTGATCACATCAGCGCTTAAATCGTGCGCCTCATCAATTACCATTAGGTGTAAATGGCCGTTGTTAGCGCTTTCAATTAATGCCTCTTCTATTGCAGCATCACGCTCTTCAGCACTTGGTTTATGCTTGATTTGTAGCGCTCTACAAATAGCGGTAGAAATAGACTCTGCGGTTATTTTGCGACGGTCTAATCGTGCGGGTTGGATCAAAATTACATCAGGATGATCTTGTTGCACTTGGTGAATAAAAGTGCGGCGAATAATCGTCTTGCCGCTTCCACACTCACCATAGAGTGCAATCATGCTGCCAGCGTTCGCGGCCGTTAGCATGTCTTCTAAAATAATACGGTGGGCATCAACCAAAAATAGGTCATCCTCGCTCGTTATCTCGTTTTCAAACGGGTCACGACGTAGTTTAAAAAACTTCTTTGCGTTAGCTGTTAGCATTTCAGGCTCCGGATCTTCATATTCAACTTCAGGTTGTGCGTTCTTGTTTGGCTCATACCAGGTAAACAAATCGGTTAGTTGCTCGCTGGTTGCACCGAGTTCTTTTAAATACTCTGCAATGACTGCTTTAATCGCTTTGCTATCACAGGTTTTTGGCCAGTCGGCTTGTGTTGCTACACGGCTTAAACTAGCTTTGCTAAATTTCAGCCCTTTAGCGGCTAATGCTTTTACTACTTGGGCTTGCTTAACTCCCAGTACTTCAAACACATGGCTAAGCTTTGTTATTTTCAACTGCTATCTCGCTATCTTCAGCACTGGAGTCTCCGCAATTCCTAGGTGCAACTGTTCAACAACCGCTGACACTTCCGTTTCAGCAATACTTTGGCCATGCAGCCAATCAATTTCGTTAGGACGCAGGGGCCTACCCAAACGCTGTGCTACAACCATGCGTAAATCGAGCGAGTCCAACACCTTGCCTTTGCGCGAGCCTTCGGCGACTTGCTTAGCAATCGGATTGTCTAGCTCAATAGTTTCTCCCTTAGGCGCAATGCGGGTGTCGTGCTCAACATTTTTGAGGTGTGTGTGAGCGACCAAAGCGCCCCCAAATGGAGCTAGCTTTTTCTTCTTAGCCTGCTTGATTTCTGCATCACTGAGATTTTCAAAAGCGAGCCTATCCGCTGCTTTAGCTGCGCTTTGAGTCGCTGTGTCTTTGTTTTGGATGTGCTCTTCACCAATTACAGGGGCGTCTAACCTAAAGCCATCTTCACCAACATCTGCTGGTTGAACTTGGTGATACACCACTTCATCAAGGGGGGTTGTAACACCTACTAATAAATCCGGCGTATCACCCACAATAATTGGACTAACCGAAACCGTGATCCCGTTACGGACATGCTCCAGTTCACCAACGTCATAGCGGTGTTGCTGCTTGGTTCGTGGGTGAACATAAGTGATCTCCAGATCACCGTTCACCTTCCGTGTTTCACCTGTTTTGGTCAGTAGTAACCTGCAAATTTGCTCATCTGGTAGCATGCGCAGATAGTCGCGGTTTTGTGGTTGGTATATGGTTAGCCATACATCGGAACGTGCTTGTTTGTGTCGACTATGCTTGCAGTTCATGCCAGGTATTTTGTTGGCGTTAAATGCCTCTTGCCATGCCCATACCGACTCGTTTAGCTCGTCAACACTGTTAACCGGTTCAAACAAAATGCGGCTTTCAAATTGCTTTTCAACAATGTTGTTTGCCACTTCCACAGCCCCTTTAGCGCGTGGGTTGCCAGCCTCATGAGGTATGTTTTTAACTTTGAGTGCATCTAATACATTGGTAATTGCTTTACCTGTGTTGGCACTGCCTTTATCCCACAACAGAATTTGTGGTACGCCCATAAATGGCGAGCCTTCATGTTGCTTCCAACACCACATTAAAAAGTCGAACATGTTGGCTTGCGTTTCACCCGATGACTCGTAATAACGCACGCGGATCATGCCGCTATTGTGATCAACCAATACATAACGCCACACTCGTAAGTGCTTTATGCGCTCTAAGTTCTCTGGCTTATTTGCGTAAAACTCAGAGTCATTTGCGTAGCGCTGCACTTTGCCTTTTTTACCTGGCGGGTAATAAAGCAAACAATAACTTGGGTCTACTTGATGTACATGATTAGGCGCTAAACTGCGCATTTGAACATGCGGTGTTGCTCTATCTAACGCGCTAACTGAGGCATTACGTTTAGCTAGTACACGGCTGATCTGGCTGGTGCTTAAACAGGCATAACCATTAGCAACCAAGATTGATTTAGCCGTAGTAACATCCATGATCCGCTTACCATTATCACGTACCCCTTGGTTCAAAATGGCCACCAGCATATTCAAGGCTTCATCATCCATCGCTGTTGTGCCTGCATCACTGCGTTTGGCTTTGCCACTTTGCCAGCCTAGCTTTTTGAGTTTGCGATATAGCGCGTCTTTGCTTAGGCCCAGTGTTTCACATGCCTTTTCGCGGATTGTGCCTTTTTGGCCGTGGCCTGCGTTGTCTAGCTGTTCAGCCCAGTACTCTAGAGAGAGTGCGTTCATTCCATCACCTCCGTGGCCTCGTAACCCATTTCTGCCAGCCACTCACCACTGGGGCGCGCATCGTCTAAATCGCCATAGGTGCGGTGTATTTCGTTCCATACATGCGCGAGTTGAGTTAGTAAAATTTTGCTGTCAGCATAAAACGCGGATTTAGCGGCATCATAGGTTTTATCGTCAATTTGCACCGTCTCAAGCTGCTCACTGAGCACCAGCATTTGGTTAAACCCTTCACGCACTTGGTTTTGGGTTTTAGCCAGCGCTTCAAAAAAGCTTTTGGCTTCGCCTTTCCATTTCTCGGCACTAAACTTTTTGCTTTCTAAATCAGCGGTGAGTTGAATAATCTTGCAGTCCTTTTCAGACGCAGAGTTACGCGATGCTTTGAGCATGCGCTCGGTTGCGTCCAGCTCTTGAGTGATTTTCTCTTTTTCCTTAGCGTGCTTCGCTTTGAGTTCGTCGATTAGCTCTTTTACGGCTTCTTTATCGCCTGTCTCAACGGCTTCCGACTCTATAACTAGCGCTTGTTCATCTTCTGGTAGCTGTCTCAATGCTCGTAAGTCCCTATAGCCAAGCTTCATTTTTTGAGCCTGTTCAAAAAACTGTTCGCCAAACAACGTGAGGTTACTCAGTCGCTCATCAATACCTTTTCTATCCATTTGTAGAATATGTCTGCAACAATCTTCCCAAGTGGTGACAGTCACCAGTTTTCCATCTTCGTCTGTTACAGTTAATCCCTTGTATTCTTTGGTGTCTTTTATTTGTTGAAGAGTTTTTAACTCGGTGACAGTCACCAATTTTGAGATAAAGTTAAATGCCTGTGCACGACCAAGCTGCATTAATACATCTTGCTTAGCTGCAATTTCAGATTGCTGATGCACCTTCAAATCGATTAGATCTGTTACGCTTAAGTCACTCATTATTTCACCTCAACAAGCTGTAGTTATCACGCTCAATACGCAGGGAGTTAAGAGCCGTTGCGTAGTTATGAGCGACCGTGTTACTCACTTGAACGGGCTTTTTATGTAACCTCCAGCGCTGTTGGTTTTTGGTTAAACGCTCCGCCCAACCCGCATGCTCTAAGTTTGCTAGCACACGAGTCATATCCGCAGGACTACAGCCTAATTCAGCGGCTAGTTTTCCTGGTTCAGCTCCTTCGATTTCGCGTCCGGCCATCAATTCAATCGTGGCCAACACGCGCTGTATTTGTGCTGATAAATATCTCTCGCTCATATTGAAGCCCTCTCAATAGGTTTTATTGGCTTTCTGATAGGGTTGTTAAAATCGCTAACGCAACTTGGGCACACAACGTCGATATCAAACGCTTCACTTTGAACATGGCGCCATCCAATATGGTTTGCAGCCTGTAACCATGCGCTTTTAGTTACTGCCTGCTGCGCTTGCTCTATTCGTAAACAACAATTGCACTGAATTAGAGGGCGGTTGTTGTGTACGCTTATATGCTCAGCGCTAACGGGTTTGGTTAATAAGCTCATGCGTTCTCTCCTTGTGGTTTTCCGTGTGCCAGTGCTTTTAGCTGCTCCATACTCATTAGCAGCACAGTTTTACCTGCATGCTTACCAATACAAATGCTTGTATTTTGCTCTGGTTGGCGTTTTTTAGGCGCAACTTGGTCTTTGATAGTCATACTATTTGCTCCTAAATCAGGGTTTGTTGTGGGTCGTCGAGCCTTTCAGCTTCGAGCTTGTGATAGGCAAGGTCCTGCATTAGCAGAACAATTTGGTCGGCTACGTGCTGGGCGTTACCGTTGCCTTCTTCTAGTTGCATCACCATGCCAATTACTTGGTTTGCAAACTGATTCAGGTGGTTAATGGTGGGCATGCTAGGCTTTTTACCTTTGGGCATATCAACAATAAGTTTGTCTAAACTATGCGCCATATATTGGAGTGGGTACTCTCTACCCGTTGCTGCCATGTATGGTATTAGCAGGCTTGCTGGCATATCGCCATTACCAAGATGTTTATAGAGCATATCGTTACTAACCCCCGTTCTATCAGCAATGCGTGGCACGCTCATATTGCGTGTTGCTTGTGCATGCTCTTTACAAAGTTGTAGAGACTCTTGAAGGCTACGAGCGACAACTCGATTCCATTGGCGGCGTTTTGTTTTAGTAGTCATAGCAACCTCCTTTTTGCAAGCGAGGTGCAGCAAATAGTCCATTCCAAAAAGAAAGAATTTTTGGAACTTCCAAATAGAGGATCTTACTGGCTAGAATTTGATCATCACGTAAACGGGAGATCAAACCATGCAAACCGACTTTATTACTTACCAGTTTAAAAATCTGCTTGAATGGCTGTGTATTGACGATAAACCTTGTGCCGCTGTGTACTGCGCGAGCGCTAAAGAACTGCGCCAACTCATTGTTGAACTTGGCAGCTATACGCATATTGAGCGCAGAGTGGTGGTTAATCGACTGTACCAACAACAAAACACGGCTTTGTTGGCGCTGATAGCATTGTGCTATGTACGGGCTAATTATGTGCATTGTGTGGCTCCTGTAAGTTCGGTAACTCAGTTATTAGTAAAGTGGTTACTTAGCCCTTACGAGGCCAAAAGCTGCTGAAGCTGGTTAACGCCTTGCTCTCTGTTAATCAGCCCTCTTGGTGGGCTTACTGTGACATTGGGGAAAACATCACAGGTCTCTTTACCTATGATCTTGGCAATAGCATTAGCGACCTTTTGAGACTTAGTGTGCCCACAAACGACACCTGAAACAGTTGCGAGGCTAACACCCAGTGCATCAGCAACCATAGAAAGCGAATAGCCTTCGTTTGCAATAGCTTGTTTAATTTCGGAGGATTTCATAGTACATTACCTTTTTGAGTAAACCTTTTACCTGAACTTTGGCGAGTGAGAATAAAAGGTTTGGTTAATTGTTAGGCTTAGAATAGTACATATATGTCCTTAAAATCAACAGAAACAGACATAAATGTCTGCTCATTATTTCAGGCTGAGCGTAAGCGTTTGAATTTAAGCCAAAAAGATGTCGCAGATTTTTTAGGAATGTCGAGTAAGCAAATTAGTCGATGGGAATCATCTATTGCCATTCCATCAGATAAACTAGTTCAACTCGCATCGATGGGTTTTGATGCTGCATTTGTAGTAACTGGAAACCGAGCTGGAGTTTCTCTTATTGACCAAGAGTCTTTTGATATGGAAAGCGCTGTAGATGCTGCTTGTTATGCGGCAAGAGAAGCACTGCTTACAGTTTATCAAGCGAAGAGGTTAAAGAATGAGCTGGGCGAAAATGGAGAGTTTGATGCGATTAAAAGCCTTTCATTAATTGAGAAAGCTACAAGAATTTTAGTAAAAGCTGAATTGACTGGTAATATGAGCAATGACTCAATAAGAGATGTTTTGAACGCAGTAAGCACTGACTAAAATATTACTTAGTTTGCTTTACTCGATCAAAATACCCAATGTTTTTTAGTGCTTTGAGTAGCCGCCTACGCTCAAAGCGAAATTCCATATCAAAATGAATTATTTCTTCCTTTGAGGCGTGCTCAAAGTGTTTCTCGTAACTTTCAGTTTTTGCCAACAGCTGGATTGACTGATCTAAAAGCACTTCTTTCTTACGGCTTGATAGAGAGGTGACATTATTTACTGAGTGACTAGCTAGCCTTGGTTTACTCGGTACTTCAATTACTTTAATTAGGCTTTTTAGCCTAAACGCCATGTAGTACAAGTAAACGCAACATCCAAAAATCATAGCTAAGAGTAATACTTCAAATTTCATCTCTAAACCCAACGTTTACTCGGAACCAAATTAAATACTCTAAATGCAGGGTATGCGCCTATTACTAATAACGTTGCGACGTTAATTCCTGCAACACAGTATTTGAATACGTTACGTAACAGATCAGCCTCTAGTATTACACGATCAACATATCTTGCCATCAACAATGTGGCCATGGCAGCAGATAGAAAGCAGACAAATCGTGAGTAACGAGCAAAAACACAATCACGCATCATGTGGAGCTTTACTATAAGTGCTACATATATCACTTCATACAGTGCAAAAAATAGATAATAAAGCTGCCTTTTGGCGGCAGGATCTATACTTGCTGACAATATGGCATCTGATATGAATCGCCCGAGAAAGTGAAAACCAAAGCTAACCGCAGTTACTATCAACAAAGAATGCTCAACTTGCTCTCTCCAATCCTTAGATGGGAAGCCCGTAAGCATCTCTTTAACTCCTTGTTTTGAAAAAAATAGGAGAGCAATCAGAGCAACAAATTTGCTAAGAATGATCGCCCAGCCTATTGCAACGAAAAATTCGTTCAAAGTCCTTTACCCTTTATAACTTTGATCCTGTTCAGCACCGTAGCCCGAAGATTTATTCGCGGATGCCTTCGGTGGTTCTATACCATCGCCACCACCTGCACTCCCGCCAAAAATAGTTTTCAGTAGCTGACTTGGGATCTGTTTTTTTGTTTTCATGTTTTTACTCCTTATGTAATTGGAGCAAACAGCATAGCAGCAAAATTGAGAAATAATCTTTAACTTAGATTAAAAATGGGAACGGATGCCGTGGCTGTCCGTGCTACGTTACTACTGGTTACTCAATCCATTAACTCAACTATAACATTTGCCAAATGTTAGGCAAATAGTTTTGTGTTTATTTTCGGAATAATTTTAATAATTTGCGATAGAGTGCACGAATTTAGCGTTACTCTTTGAAAGTGGACTAGGATTCGTTGCGAAAAAAACACCAGATATCGGGTGATTTATTGATACCTTATGTTAACAAATTTACTTAAAAGCCTTTTTACTTATCGGGTTTTTCGCTTATATTAAAAAGCCAACTTAACTAAGGATAGTTTTATGAAATTAATGATGATCCCACTTATTCTTTGCGTCAGTAGTTCTACCATTGCGTTTGAAGTCTACAAATGCGACGTAGATGGTGTAATAACATATAGTGATAGGCCATGTGCTAAAGATGCTGAAAAAGTAAAAGTAAGAAGTAACGCACCAAGCACTATGCCATCGCCTGACAAATTGGTTGAAGAATGCCTCGCTTACGTCAAAGAAAATCGTGCTTGGAAAGATCCTGACTCGGTGCAGCTTGTTAGTTATAGAAAAATATGGACACATGACAGCAGTGGAGCAAGACAAGTGCTTAGGTTGGAAGTCAAAGCAAAAAACAGTTATGGAGCCTATGACGGCACAACGCATTCCTCTTGTTTCTTAAATCACAGTGGCACTGGCTTAAGTAGCGTGCAAGAGCTGCTGTAATTTATTAACCCAGTTTAAAATACACTCACCAACGCTATTGGCACTCTATCAGCACAGCCTGATGGAGATGCCAAATGATCACACCTCAACAACTCGAACATTACCGCCAACTACCCAATATTACCGCTGCGTTGCGTGGCTACAGTGATGCGTTTAGCCGTAGTGTATTAACCATTTTGTATTTAGAGGGCGGCTTGCTTGACGACGGCGGCCTAAATGATGCGGCGTCTGACCGTGGCGGCCTAACTAAATTTGGCATTAGCCAGCGAGCATACCCTCGACTCGATATCGCCAACCTCACCATTGACCATGCTATACGACTGTACTACCGCGACTATTGGGAGCCGATGCACTGCGATGAGCTAAATGCGGGAGTTGCGCTCATGCTGTTTGACGGCGCTGTACAACACGGCATAAACCGTATGACCCGCGTCGTGCAACGCACTGTAAACGCAACCATAGACGGCCTATTTGGCTCTCGCACCCTCAAACAATGCCATGCTATTTTGCCCAACCTAGTTATTTGCGAGCTAGTTAGCCGCCGCGCCTATCGCTATGCCCGCATTTGTTTAGACGACCCAACCCAACAGCCCAACCTTCGCGGTTGGATGAACCGCCTCGGCCACATTACCGAGCGCTGTTATACCGAGGTGTACCGTGGGGCGTAACTGGGAGTGGAGCTATAAACAAGGCCGCATAAAACGATTAAAGGCTGAGGTTGCCGCACACCAGAACGGCGAGCCATTTGATGCCAACCAAATACCGCTGCACAGCTACGACGGCACGATGCAGTCCAAATTCAAGCGTGGCTGGCAGTCTGTTTGTGAGACAGATATCCAGTGCCGACTAAACGGCCACAATACCTATCAACAAGTGCGGCAACGCCTCGCCAAACAATTTGGAGCGCGTCATGAGTGATTGGGTGGGACTAGGCACCGTGGTTGGCAATCTATTGGACGATGTTTTTACATCCGATGAAGAGCGTCAGCAGCTTGCTAATGAACTTGCAAAAATCGACAACCAGCGCAATGCGCAGGTATTGGCTCTTGAGGGCCGAATCGTTGAGCTACAAGGACAAGTGCTGGCTGCGCAATCTCAAATTATTACCGCTGAAGCCAAAGGCGAGAGCTTATTACAACGCTGCTGGCGACCTATCACTATGCTGACTTTTCTAGTGTTAATTGTACTGGACTCGTTTGGCCTTCTTACGTTTAGGCTCAGCGAGCAAGCGTGGGAGCTATTGCAGCTTGGTATTGGCGGCTACGTGATTGGGCGCACCGTTGAGAAAGCTGCCCCGGGTGTTAAAAGCATGGCTGCTTCAGCCATTCAAAATCTAAGGAAACCTAATGGACGTAGTTGATCAAGCGCAGCGCTTGGCTGAGCAAGATTTAGAGCGCGCGCTCAATAAAAACAAAGCCAACTTTGTTGGCCAAGATGTCGATTTTAATCACTGTTTGGAATGTGGCATTGAAATTCCAAAGGCAAGACGTGATGCAATTCATAGCTGTAAGCACTGTGTCGATTGCCAAGAGCGGTTAGAGCGACAAGCCAAACACTATAGGAAGCCATGATGGAGTTTTTACTTGAATGGTGGAAGCAAATGCTAGCCGCTGGTGTGGTAATCGTTGGCGCAGGTTCTATTGCATGGCTAAGAGCCACATTTGTGAGTAGAAAAGCACATAATGCTTTAGAGCTGCGTGTCAGCGCGGTTGAGCAAACAGTTGACGACTTGCCGAGCGCCGATGATTTACACGACCTAGACAAACGCTTGATTGAGGTGGGAGGCAAAATTGATGCGCTCTCGCCTCAGCTCGCCACCTTACAAAACACAACATCACTTTTAATGGAAAACGAACTCAGAGGTGCACGTAGTGGCGATAACTAACGATAACTGCTCTTGCGGTGCAAAAGTCGTTGTATTCACGGGCGATGATGTAAAGCACACCTCATTTCTATGTGATGGTTTTCAAGTTATCTGTGCTGAAGATCTGAATACCGAAAAAGCTAACTATTACTCACTCTTTCGGTGCTCTGAGTGCGGTGAACCAACAGCTGAAGCTGTACCAACTGTAGTTAATTTTCTCCATCCAACTTTTATAGGAAAAAATCATGGCGATGCATGAAGTACAAGCTGAACACCAACGGATCAGTATTTTGATTGCGCTTAAAGAGTCTGCGGACTATGGCGCAAACACTAGCATGTTGCGAGATGTGCTGAAGCGCTATGGCCTCGGCTGTAGCCTCGACCAGCTTAAAACCCTGCTGAATTGGCTGGAACAAAACGGCTACGTTAAAAACGAGCGCCTCAGCGAAAATACATGGGTTGCACGAATTACGAGCGCAGGCATTGATGTGGCTGAAGGTACGAGCACAGTACCAGGCATTAAACGCCCAGCACCTCGGAGTTTATAGCTATGAGTGATGCTGTACGCAGAGGCAAGCCCTCAAAAATAGACATGCTGCCTGAAGACATCAAAAAAATGCTGGATGAAATGCTGCGTGATAGCGGCAATTCGCAGGCCGATATTTTAGATGCAATTAATCGGCGTATTCTCGATGCGGGCATGGATGAGGAGGCGACTATCTCTCGAAGTGGTCTAAGTCGTCATGCCCAAAAGACCGAGGCGATTGGCAAGCGTCTGAGAGAACTGCGCGAGACAACCAAGGCACTTACTGCGGAGCTGGGTGATAAACCTACGGGCGACACCACTAAAATGATCTTAGAGATGGGCCGCTCACAACTCTTTACCGCCATGCAAAAGCAAATGCTGAACCCTGCTGAAGATGATGACGTTGATATCGGCATGATTAAAGACGCTATGCTGGCCGCTCAACGTTTAGAAGCTACAGCTATGAAGGCTCACCAGCGTGAAAAAGACATCCGCAAAGCATTCGCTGAAGAAGCGGCAAACGCCGTAGGCGATGAGTTACGCGGTGAGGACGGCATGAGCGAAGAGTTAGAAGATAAGATCCGTGGCATATTGCTAGGTAAAGCGTAATGAGTGAAAAGCCTACATTAACGGCTACCAGCCGCCCCACCAAAATAGACCTAAAAGAGGAAATGCAACTCTACGGTGTTGACGTTCCTGATGCTGATGACTTTGAAATACCAGACAAAGCCCCCGTGTTTTTACCCTACCAACAACGTTGGTTTGAGGACGAATCAGGGGTGTGCATTGCTGAAAAGTCACGACGTACTGGTTTAACGTGGGCGGAAGCTGGCCGCAATGTGTTAACTGCCAGCAAACCTAAAAAGCGCCACGGTAGCAACGTTTTTTACGTTGGCTCTAAACAAGAAATGGCACTGGAGTACATCGCCGCTTGTGCGTTGTTTGCCCGTGCATTTAACCAGTTGGCAAAAGCTGATGTATACGAGCAGACATTTTGGGACAGCGAAAAGAAAGAAGAGATCCTAACGTACATGATCCGCTTTCCTAACAGCGGATTTAAAATTCAAGCGTTATCAAGCCGCCCCTCAAACCTGCGTGGGCTACAAGGTGATGTGGTTATAGATGAAGCCGCGTTCCATGAATCTTTAGATGCACTGCTTCAGGCTGCAATGGCTTTGCGTATGTGGGGCAGCCGCGTGCGGATCATCTCTACTCATAACGGTGTAGATAACCTCTTTAATGAGTACATCAAAGATGCCCGCGAAGGTAAAAAGCCCTATTCAGTTCATCGAATCACTTTAGATGATGCGTTAAAGGATGGCCTATACAAACGCATATGCTTTGTTAAGGGTTGGGAATGGTCGCCTGAAGCCGAAGCCGAGTGGCGACAGGCTAGGATTGATGAGTCGCCCAATAAAGAGAGTGCCGACGAGGAATATTTTTGTGTACCTAAGCGCAGTGGTGGTAACTATCTAAAACGTGTTGTTATCGAAGAAGCCATGACAAAGGGCATTCCAATACATCGTTTAACATGTACTGATGAGTGGATGACATGGACCAAAGAGCAGCGCTACAAGGAAACAGAACAGTTTTGTAAAGACGTGATCCAGCCATTACTGGATAAACTCAACCCTGAAGAACAACATGCCTTCGGTGAGGATTTTGCGCGCTCGGGAGATTTAACATCATTAGTACCACTTCGCATACGTGCTGACTTACACAAGCGCGTACCTTTTGTAATTGAAATTAAAAACGCCCCTTACGAAGTGCAGCGCCAAGTGGTGTTTTTTATATTGCACCAACTACCACGGCTACGCGGTGCTGCTTTTGATGCCACAGGTAACGGTGGCTATCTCGCAGAAGCAGCAGCCTTAGAATTTGGTATTGAATTAGTTGAATGCGTGCACCTTAGTGATAACTGGTATGCCGAGTGGATGCCCAAGTTAAAAGGTGAACTAGATGATCACAATATCGAGATCCCCCGTCATCAAAATGTGTTGGACGATATGTGCCACATCAAAGTGGTAAACGGCATACCAAAGATTGATAAAGGCAAAACTAAAGACCATGACGGCAAAAAGAAAACAGACAAGCGCCACGGTGACTTTGCTGTTGGGCTTTGTATGGCAAACCGAGCTTGTTGGATGGACGGTTGCCCGATTGAGTTCACCCCGTTACCAAGCAAAAGTGGCAGCAACGACTTCAACTACGAAGACTTAGGCAGTTTTCAGGGCGCGGGGTGCTGGTAATGCGCTGGCGTATCAAGTTCGAATACATCTTTACCACCGTAGGCGGCTTTATTGATATTGAAGCCCCCAGCTATGAAGCCGCAGAGCGCTACAGCCTTGACCTCGATGTGTACGTGGTATCAATCAAACCTATTTTGCGAGTATAACTATGCTAGTAGACATTAATGGCGATCCGCTATCAGTTAATAAACTAGATCAAAATCAAACCGAAGAAAATGCCCAAGTGGGCATGTTGCTTAGGCAATATGCAGAACACCCAACGCAGGGGCTAACCCCTGCAAAGCTGGCCAGTTTGCTAAAAGAGACGGAGGAAGGCAATTTGGCAGCGATGGCTGACTTGGCCAAAGACATTGAGGACAAAGACGGTCACATAAGCTGCGAACTGGGCAAGCGTCGCCGTGCTGTGCTTGGGTTTGATTGGAAGATAAAGCCCCCACGTAATGCCTCCGCCGCTGAAAAGCGCGATGCTGAGATGCTCGAAGAGGTATTGGAAGACGCGACTTGGTTTACGGATTTTAAATTTGATTTAACCGACGCCATGCTAAAAGGCTTTTGCGCCAACGAGTTGCAATGGGACTACATCGAGAAGCAGCAGCTGATCACAGGTTACGCATACCGAGACCAAAACATATTTAAAACCCACCCCAGTGACTTTAACCGTATTATGCTGAATGACAGCAGCGACGAAGGCGAAGCCCTCAACCCGTTTGGTTGGGCGCTGCATATTCATAAATCTAAGAGTGGTTACGTGCATCGTGCAGGTTTGCTATCAGTACTTGCTTGGCCATTCCTATTTAAGAATTTTAGCGTGCGAGATCTAGCGGAGTTTTTAGAGGTTTATGGCTTACCTGTGCGAGTGGGCAAATACCCCAGTGGCGCAACGGATCCCGAAAAAGCCACGCTTCTGCGTGCCGTGATGGCGATTGGCCATAACGCTGGCGGTATCATTCCAAGAGGAATGGAAATCGATTTTCAAAGTGCAGCGAATGGCCAGGCTGACCCTTTCGAAAGCATGATTAGGTGGTGTGAACTCACCCAATCAAAGGCAGTACTAGGTGGCACGCTAACAAGCCAAGCGGATGGGAAAACAAGTACCAATGCGCTGGGCAGTGTTCACCAAGAAGTTAAAGAGGACATCACGCTTAGCGACTTGCACCAGCTTGAGCAGACCATAAACCGCGATGTGATCTACCCCATGTACGCACTGAATGGTAAATCGTACAACGGTAATCGCCGGTTGCCACGTTTTGAGTTTGATACCTCGACTAGTGATGAAATGCGCGATCTGGCTTTCCCACTGCGCTCGCTAGTGAGCCTTGGAATGCAGATCCCTAAAACATGGGTGCATGAGCGTTTGAACATACCTGAACCAAGCGAAGGCGAAGCTGTGTTGGAAATGCCAACCGAGCCTATGCCAGGCAATAACCCAGCGGCACTCAATACAGCAGTGGCCGCACTTAATGCGGAATACCAAACACGCAGCACACAAACAGAGTTAGATACAGCCATTGATGCCATTACCAGTGGCGATATGCGCGAAGAGTACAAAGCAACGCTGCAACCACTTTTGGACAAACTTAACCAAAGCGAAGAGTTAGCCGCTATTGAGCTTGCCGAGCTTTATCCCACAATCGACCAAGCCCAACTAACCGAAATGCTCACCAAGCTGATTTTTGTGAGTGAGATTTGGGGCATGATCAATGATTGATCTCAGTATTGCTTTTAATAAACCGCCTGCGGATGCGGTGGCTTACTTTAAATCTAAAGGTTATGCGATAAGCGATGAGTGGCACGATGTGCTGACTACGGCGCACGCCAAGGCGTTTACCGTGGCGCGAGTGCAGAGCATGGAAGTACTAGAGGCCATACGCAAGTACACCGACACGGCGCTTGCTGAAGGCTTAACGGCAAAACAATTTAGAGAGCAGCTAACGCCTGAGCTTCAGCGATTGGATTGGTGGGGCAAAGCCAAGAATGAGCAAGGTGATGAAATCCAGCTGGGTAGCCCCTACCGCTTAAACAATATTTATCGCACCAATCTACAAACCGCCTATATGAGTGGCCGCTATCGCCGCATGCTGGCTCGCAGTAAAACGCATCCATATTGGCAGTATGTTGCTATTGATGATGCACAAACACGGCCTGAACATAAACTGTTGCATGGCAAGGTGTTTAGGTTTGATGACCCCATTTGGCAAACCATATACCCACCCAATGGTTGGGGTTGTCGCTGTCGCGTTCGTGCGCTCACTGAGGCACAAGTAAAAGCGCGTGGATTAACCGTGGAGGATGGCAGCGGCTATGTACAGCAATTTGACGCAGAGATTGTGAGTCGCGAATCTGGCGAAGTTAAAACCACTGAGCATGCACGAGTTAAGTTACCCAGTGGCGATGTGATGACGCCAGATGTGGGCTGGGCCTATTCGCCTGGTCAAAGTGCCTTTGGTACTGACGTGGCTGTGGCACAGAAGCTAGGTAAGGTCGAAGACGTACAGCTACGCGCTGAAACCATTCAGGCGCTCAACAATAGTGATGAACGGGCTAAAGCATTTGAGCTGTGGACGCGTAAAAGCATTGAACGCATAGAGCAATATCAAGCAGCAAAGCTTGCAGGTGATACGGCTGGGCTTAGAGCGTTTGGCCCACGGCCACAACATAAAACGGTGGTGAGCTTTTTAGGTGATGACATAAACCAAAAGCTTTTAGATAAAGGCATTGATGCGAGTAGAACGCTGGTATTGTCTGAGCGTGTGCTTGCTCATGCCCATAGTGAAAAACACAAAGCCAGTGGACAAGCACTTGAGCTAAGCGAGTATATCAACCTAAGCAAATGGATTAACCAAAGCGGTGCGAGCGTATTGTGGGAACCTGAGCGAAGTGAAGTACTGTACGTAATAAACCAAGGTGAGAAAACTATTAAGGTGATTGTTCGCTTTGACAGCAACAGCGACACACTAATTAATGTGTTTAAAGTCGACAGCGGTGACATTGAAGGTGGCATCAAAGGGGGAACCTATGAGGTGTGGCGGTAGGATGAGACTCGAACTCATATCATATATGCAGCGCATATAACCGTTACCCATTGGAAACACTACCACCACAAACAATTATTACCCAACAGCCAAGTGATTACAATATGACCACTAGAATTGAAATTCTCACAAGCGGTGATGCAACTAAGGCGCTTGAACAAATAGCACAGCGCTTTGATGACCTGAGCGACCCAATGAACGAGATAGCCGCCATTATGGAAGGCGCAACGGAAGACGCTTTTGCTGAAGAGCGCAGCCCTGTAACAGGCATCGCATGGCCAGCGCTTAGTGAAAACTACCTAAAACAAAACCCCCAACGTGTTGGTGGGCAAATGCTACAAGTCAGCGCTGGCGGACTAGCATCAAGCATTGCCGCAGACAGCGGCGCGTTTTGGGCACAGATTGGCAGTAACAAGCCTTATGCTGCTATTCATAATTTTGGCGGCTTGCCAGAAATGGCACCTGGGCCTGCCGCGATAGACCAGCGGCAATATCTGGGAGTAAGCCCCGATGAGGAATCCGATATTCTGGCAGTATTGAGTGACTATTTTACCGAAAACTAAAAAACGCCTCAGAAGCCCTCTGAGGCGTTTTTACATGTTCAAGTGCTAGCGTTGGGTGTTGTGTAGTGTAATATGGCTGTTAAGGGCGTTTCGAAACGTTTCTAGACGATTCTTACAACAATTTGTAAGCTCAAAAATAATTTCAAGGAATTAAAATGACAAGCGAGTTTTCGGTTACGAATATCTACTTCCCAATTAAAGAGATGGTTGAGGAAATGAGAAAAATTCTCGGCACTTCTAGTACACAATTCAAAGTAAATAACACTCATGATTTAGAGCCAAATATTTCAACCTTTATAAGCAATTGTGATAGCCTTTTGAATTTAACCAAAGAAAAAAATGAAGTATACACAATTGATGAAGAAGCATGCACAATTGATGAGTTTTTTAAAACAGTAGAATCATTAGCAGATGAAGCTACCAAATTACACGGAGACCTCGATGCTTTTAACAAGCATGATACAAGTAAAGAACAAAACATAAACCCCAATATAAGTAAAATTCAATCAAACCTTATCCACTTACACCGAGCGCTAAAACTCGAAAAGGAATTTATAGATTCAAAAGGGGATATTGAAAAAAGCGAAAAGGCTTTGGAAGCCCTAAAGCTAAAAGTCAAAAATGCATTAGAGCGTGCTGAACGTATGTCGGAAGTATGTCGGACAAGAACCGATGAGCTTTCAAAATATGCGGAAAGTAGTCTTCAGCAAAGGGCAGAAGAAGTTAAGGAACTGAATAATAAAATATCATCTATTAGCAGTTCTATAGAAGATATCGACGAAGAGAAAGAAAGAGCATTGAAAGATATCAAAGATTCCGTAGCTAACGCTACAAAAAACCTCAAGGATAAAGAGGTTGAAGTAAATAGATTTTTAGAATCTATCTCCCAAAAATTAACAGCTACAGAGTTTGCAAATAGTTCAGAAAGAGAAAAGAGAGCAGCCGATAGAACTCGGAATCTCGCTTTAGTATGTATGTTCCTTGTAATAGCCACAATTTTATTTGTTTTATACGAGAGCTTTTCTGACACTTCATGGCACTCAACTACTCTAAAAGCCATTTTAATTTTTAGCTTATCCGTACCCGCTGTATATTTATCTCGAGAATCTTCAAGGCACCGTATAAAACAATACGAAGATGGACTGACAGCTTTTCAACTAAGTGCCCTACCTTCTTATGTAGCCAACTTACCACCAGAGACGCAGACAGAAATAAAAAAAGAAGTCGCGAATAAAATCTTTAAACCAAATAATATTGAAATAAGCTCAGAGAGTCACCCAATCAACGTACACGAAATATTACTTGAATTAGTAAAAAACTATAAAACCAAAAAGAACTAACATCACAGTTTCATTTTTTAATCCAGTTTAAAATACACTTCCAACCCAATTCCACATACTGGCACTAAGACAAACGTTTTAGTGCCAGAGTATGCCAAACACCACAACACAAAATATTGGCTTAGCCATATGTAATTTAGCTACTTTGCCTAATGAGCGAGGTGTCAGTGAGCGCGTATTGATTATCCCTGATGGGGAGTTTCAAAGCGTCGACGGCCGCCCCTTTGATGTACCAAGCCGTAAGTGGCTCATGGATGCCACTGCATTTGACTCACTCTCACTAGCTGCAACTACCCGCACTAAAGACTTTTTGTTTGATTACGACCACCAAACTTTGCACAAGGAAAAAAATGGTCAGCCCGCACCCGCGTCAGGCTGGTTTAAGCCTGACGCGCTGGAATATGTGCCAGGTGAAGGCGTTTATGCCAGAAGCGTTGAATGGACTAAAAATGCGTATGCCGCTTTAACCGCGAAAGAATACCGTTATGTCAGCCCTGTTTTTCTTTACGACAAGCAAACAGGTCGCCCCCTTGTACTACTCCATGTTGCTTTAACCAATGACCCTGCCTTAACGGGGCTTGATGAAGTGGCAGTTTTGAACTCCCAGTACCTATTAAACAACACAGGAACCAACCCAATGAACGAAGCCCAGCAACTCCTCGCTGCGCTTGGCATTACCGTGGACGGTGATGTTACCAGCGAACATATCGAAAAAGGCAAAGCGGCCATTACCGAGCTGAAAAGCAAGGCCGATGGCGCAGAAGGTAAAGACAAGCAAATTGCTGCCTTGAATTCACAGATTCAGCAAGCCACGTCGAATACTACAGTGGACTTAACCAAGTTTGTGCCAGTTGATGTACACAACGCACTACGTGGCGAACTGGCCGCACTCAATAGCCAGCACCAAGGGGTGACTATTGAGACCGCTATTGATAAAGCCAAAGCTGAGGGCCGCGTGATTGCTGCCGAGATTGATTACCTCAAGCAGCTTGGTGAGCAAAAGGGCCTTGCCGCCCTCAATGCGGTGTTAGATAGCCGACAACCTATTGCAGCGCTAAACGCTCAGCAGTCCAAACCAACCCCAACACCATCGCAGGACAAAACAGGCGTTGCCGCTTTGTCTGCCGAGGATATATACGCGGCTGACCAACTGGGTATTAGCCACAAAAATTACGCAGCACTGAAAGAGGAAGACCAGTAATGGCGATTATTACACCCGCACTGATAACTAGCCTGCAAACGGGCTTTAAAAAGAATTTCCAAGATGGATTAGGTGAAGCCGAACCACAATTCACAGAAATTGCGACGGTGATCCAGTCCAAAACCAAAAGCAACACTTACGGGTGGCTTGGTAAGTTCCCTTCACTTAAAAAGTGGGTTGGAGAGCGTCAGCTTGAATCCATGAAAGCCCACGGCTACACGATTGTGAATGAAGATTTTGAAGGCTCAGTTAGTGTTGACCGTAACGACATTGAAGATGATGAGCTAGGCGTATATGCGCCACTTATGCAAGAACTGGGACGCTCAGCGGGCATTCACCCGGATGAAGTGTGCTGGCCGCTGCTTAGAGCAGGCTTTACCACGCTTTGCTATGACGGCCAAAACTATTTTGATACTGACCACCCTGTTTACGAAAAAGTAGATGGTACTGGCGCAGTTGAAAGCGTTGCCAACATGGCTGAAGACGGCACTTATACAGGGCCAATCTGGTATGTGATTGATGGCTCGAAAGTCATTAAGCCAATCATATTCCAAGAACGTAAGAAGCCCGTTTTTGTCAGTATGACCAAAATTGATGACGAAGCCGTGTTCACCAAAAAGCTATTCCGTTACGGCGTAGATTGTCGTGATGCCGCAGGCTTTAGTTTCTGGCAGTTGGCCTTTGCAAACAAACGCGCACTGAATGCCGACAACATGTGGGACGCAATTAAACGGATGCGTGCTTTCAAAGCTGACGGTGGTCGCAAGCTTGGTATTCGCCCGACTAAATTGGTTGTGCCACCAGAGCTTGAAGATGTCGCAACCAAACTGCTTGAGCGCGAAATCGAAAACAACACATCTAATGAACTCAAAGGCCGCTTGAAGCTCTGCGTAGCGGACTACTTAGACGCGTAATCCACCCGTAAGTTAATCGCTCTGGTGAGTTACACACCAGAGCTTCTAGAGAGAACCTATGAAATGGAAAAGACTCAGATTGCTAGCGCCATTGGTTTGGCTTTTATCAAGATCCATAACTCACAGCCTACGGGCTATAGGCGAGCGAGGATCACTTTGCAAAGTGGTGAAAACACCATCCCCGCAGAAAAAATCTCTATTGAACAACTGGAGAATTTGGAAGCAGATCCACGCCTTGCGGTGTCGCGCATTGCTCAAGCGAGTGAAGATACAACAACGACACCAAACGTGGAGCCAGGAAGTATTTGTACCAGTGTAGAGGGCGTTGAAATTGACCTTGCAGGTGTTGATCCAGATCTGCACCCATTCATTGGTGTAATGGCCATTGAGCAGTTCACTAAAAAGCCTTCGGTCGAGCAGCTAACCATCTCAATCAGTGATGATGAAAATGGTGAGACAGTCACTGGTGAACTAAAGCCAACCGCTGCTCAGCGTGATGCTGCATGGCAGATTTACCAATCTGCCATAAAGAACGTGGAGCAATAAGCCATGACCTACGCTGCCGCTGAAGACATGCAAGCTCGCTTTAATCACCAAGACTTGGTGCTGCTTACTGAGCGTGAACCCAGCACACCAGGTGAAGTGGATATGGCTGTGCTCACTCAAGCGTTGGAAGATGCAACAGCTGAGATAAATGCTTATCTCTCTGGCCGTTACACGCTGCCACTTAACATTGTACCAACGGCATTGGTGCGCATTTGTTGTGATATTGCCCGCTACTTTTTAAGCGGCGATAACGCGCCGGAGCATATTCACCAACGCTACATGGATGCAGTGAAGTTTTTAAAAGCGGTTAATGCAGGCACGGTGTCGCTGGGTATCGATAGCCAAGGTGATAAAGCCACCACTAACGACACCGCCCTGATGGAATCAGCAGGCAGCGTTTTTGCTCGCAATAAAGCCAAAGGATTCATCTGATGTTTGAAATTAAAGATGACTTTTTAGCAGCGGGCCAACTGTTAGAAACTGCCCTAAGTGCAGTGCCTGGTATACGCCACGTTAAGGCACTCGATGACTTAGCCGAGATAGACAAAACCAATCATACCCCGAGCTTGTTTTATCTCTACTACGGCGAGCAGCTAGCCGAAACTGCGCACGCTGGAGCGAACACCCAGTTAAAACAAACTTGGTTAGTAATTCTAGCTGAGCGAAAAGCCAGCAAGGCCGCAGGCAAAAACATTGCCGCTACCATTCGTGCCATTGCCGGAAAGATGACTGGCGATGCTGGCCCTTGGCAGCGTGTTAACACCCCAATCAAACCAAGATACACAAGCGGCCATGCGTTTTACCCGCTGGCCTTTACCTGTCAAATGAGAATGCGAGGAAACCGATAATGAGTGACGGTTACTTAATTGCTGGCAATGTATTTGTTCAGCGCCTTAATGCCAATGGCCAGCCCGATGGCGGCGTGATTGGCCCAATCAATACCACAAAATTAGCCATAAAAACTGAGGCAGAATCCAAAGTACGAACATCGAATAAAAAGGCGGACTATGGCCAAGCGTTAGACGATGTACGCATTGCTAAACCCACCACAGTCAGCTGGGCATTTGATGACCAACCAGCAGAGCTGGTTGCATTAGCTTTGATGGGTGAAGTTGCAACCATTAATGATGCCAGTGGACAGTTGACGGACAAGCCCGTCACTTTACCTGCGGATCATAAGTGGGTGGAGCTCGGCCATAAAAACTTTGCTGAAGTTGGAATGGACGTAAAGCAAGGGGCAACCCCGTTGACGCTGCACACTGATTATGAAGTCAATTTTGCGCTGGGGCTGATCCGTGCATTACCTGGTGGTGCTGTAGAGAGCGGCGGCGCAGTGACATTTACTGGCCAATACAACGCCCGCAGTGGCAAACGCATCAAAGGTGGATTGAAATCGCAATCACGACTGCGCCTATTTGGTGAGGGTGAGAACCTAGCCAGCGGTAAACAGGTGGAGTTTGATATTTACGACGTTTCAATGTCACCCACCTCAGAGCTGGACTTGGCAAGTACTGAATACGTTGGTGCTGAGCTGGAGGGTACGGCCAAGGTCAAGGCCGGGAAAGGTGCCCCATTTGTTGTGGACGAAATAAGCGCATAACCCTCACTGTTCCCGTTGGGGCCTCGGCCCCTTTTTACTATTTCAAACCTCTTTTCAAACTGAGTAAATGGCATGGCAGATAAAACACTCCAGCTCGCATTACGAATAGTGGCCGAAGCCACTGGCAAGCAAAACCTTGAACAGTTAGTTGCTGAGCTAAGAAACATTGAGCAAAGCGCTGATGATGCTGCACCTGCCACTGACCAGCTCAGTCAGAATTTAGATGAGACAGCCCAAGCTGCAAAGCAAACTAGTAAGCAATCAACTGAACTTGCCGATGACTTAACATCATCAACCACTGCAAGCGCTAAGCTTGGTGAATCGCTCAGAGACGTCACAAATAAAGCGAAAACCACAGCGAGTAATACGCAAGCACTGAGCGATGACTTAAACCAAGTTGGTACGGCAACCAAGAACGCCAGCCAAAAAGCAGGCGTACTCGCCGATGTGATTGATGAGCTAGGCAACCAGCAGGAACTTATCCACGCTTTTGAGCGTTCCAAGCGAGAGCTTGAAGAACAAGAAATTGCCACGGCTGCTGCGGCCCATGCGCTAGACCAATTACAAAAACAAGCACAAGACACCACCAAACCATTTGTAGAGCTTGCCCGAGGCATTGACCTTGCAGAGCGCGACTTGCAGCAAATGCGGGCTGAGCTGACGCAGCAAATTACCAAGCACAACTCTCTGCAAGCTGAGCTAAAACGCTCAGGCATTGATACTAAAGACCTTACCGTTGCAAAGCGTAATTTAGCCGCAGGCTTTACTAAAGCTGGTAAGTCCGTTGATGGGTTTACACAAGATCTAAAGCAAGGCTCTGCTGCCCAAAAGGCCCATGCAGCAAGTCTTGGTAACGTCGCAAGCCAAATCGCCGCTGTTGCTGCTGCCTACTTTGGGTTAGACCAAGTTGGCCAAGCCGTGCGCTCAGTCTTCGAGACTGGCGATAAATTTGAAAAGCTCCAGGTGCAAATGAATGGTCTCATGGGCAGCATTGCCCAAGGTGAAAAGGCCAGCGCCTGGATAACTGAATTTACTAAAAATACGCCACTACAAATGGGTGAAGTTAGCCAGGCATTTGTGAAGCTCAAGGCATTCGGCCTCGACCCAATGGATGGCACACTACAATCCATCACAGATAGTGCCTTGAAGCTAGGTGGAGGGTTTCAAGAGGTTGAAGGGATAAGCCTCGCACTTGGCCAAGCTTGGGCCAAACAAAAGCTGCAAGGTGAAGAGATTTTGCAGCTGGTTGAGCGCGGTGTGCCAGTATGGGATATGCTGCAAGACGTAACCGGCAAAAACGTTGAAGAACTGCAAAAGCTATCTAGCGCCGGAAAACTGGGCCGTGATGTCATTAAGCAGCTAATTGATGAAATGGGCCGAGCCAGTGCTGGCAGCGCCGCTGCACAAATGGCGCTGTTCAGTGGCCAAGTCTCTAACGCCAAAGATAATTTGGAGCAGTTTTATAACATGATTGCGCAGTCTGGTGCGATGGACTGGCTTAAAGGCCAACTCACCGAACTCAACAATGAGTTCGCTGCCATGGCGGCCGATGGCCGATTGCAAGAATGGGCGCAGTCAATCAGCGACACCATTGTGGCAACCGGCACAGCGATAAAAGACACCATCACTACGCTGTATGAGTATCGTGAAGAAATAGGATTAGTAGCCAAAGCGTGGCTGGCGCTTAAAGTCGGCTCTTATTTTAGTAATGTTGTCGCCGGTGCGGTGAGTGCCACCCAAGCATTTACTACTTACAGTGCAGCCGTAACCGCAGCCACAGCAGCTACCAACACGGCCACCATTGCAGCTAATCGTTGGCGCAGTGCGCTAGGGTTTGTTGCTCGGGGTGGTATGTATTTGGCGTTAACCAATGAGGTTATCAACCTAGTTGGTGAATACGGAAAGTTAAAAGTTGCTGAAGCTGACGTAGCTAAAAGCCAGCGTAATGCTGAGTTACAAGCTATCAAGTTAAAAGGCGAGTTTGAAGTTATCAGTGCAACCACTGGCATACTGGTAACAAACCTAAAAGAACTAGAAGCCGCCGTGGCTGCTGGCACGTTGGTCATGAACGAAACAACCGGAGCCTATGAAAACGCAGCACGTAAAGCGGAGGCACTCGCTGAAGCCACACGCATTGCCGCTGAAGAAGAGCGCAAGCGCCAAGAGCTACTTAGGCTCACAATTCCAGAGGCATTACGTGTAATAGAAACTTTAGAGCAGCAGGCGCAAAATCTAAATGGCGTGCGCGCTGGTGTTGATGGTTTTATCCAATCCATTGAGTCTGCACGAACTGCACTGGCTGGTGCTGGGGCTGAGTATAGCCAGAAATTAGTATTACTGGACTCATTAAAAGCGAAGTTTGAATCTCATAACGAATCGCTAGAACGCCAAGCATACTTGACCAACGATGTAAGCAAAGCCTATAAAGAGTTGGGTATCACCAGCGCCGACGCACTGACTCAAACGGCGACTAAATTACAAGGAGCGTTTGAATTACTCCAACAAAGCAACGAACCAGTTGCGATGCAGCAAGCCGCCTTTTTAAAATGGGCGCAGGCTGCAATTGAAGCTGCTAGCGCCACAGACCAAACTGTGCCAGCATCGGTTCAGGCAGCTGCGGCCGCACTGGGTTTAACTGCTGAATTGGATAAACTGGTTAACGCTGCTAACAAGCTCAAACCTGCCACAGACATTAATAGCGATGCAGTAAACCGTTTTGCTACGGTTTTGGATAAAACCAAAGCTGCAATGGAAAACAATAAAAAAATCCTAGACAGCTCAACAGCCTCAGCTGAGCAAAAGCGAAAGGCGCAAGCTGCCCTTAACCATCAAACAGGGTTGGTGGTAGAGCAAGAAGCCGACTTGGCTCGCGTACGAGAGCTAGAAACCAAAAGCTTGCAGCAGTTAAGTCTTGAGCAGCGCAAGCTTGAGCAAGAGCTTGCTCAAGTTAATCAACAGTACCAAGTTGGCGCGTTGTCAGCTGAAGACTACCAACACAAAAAAGACCGAGTTAGCCAAATCTTGTCTGTGGTAAATAACTTGCTCGGCGACTTTAAGAACGCCCAGGATGCGGCAACGAATGCAACCAAGCGAGGAACCCGCGCAACTGAAGATGCAACAAAGGCCAATGAACTGTCTCTAAAAAGCCTGCGTCAACAAAAAGAAGAGCTGGAGAAAGTCAGCCAAAGCGCCAACCGTGCTGCAACGAGCATGAGTAACTACCAAAACCGCAACCGCCCAACGGTTGAGCAGATAGTGGACTATCAGGAAAAGTACGAAACAGGGAGAGGTGCGGCATATCGATTTGAAAGTGCTGAAGTCATCGGCGAGCGAGAGCGTAGACGCCGCGAAAAAATGAAGCAGAGTCAATATGAGAAGTTTGAACGTGCGATTAACTCCGCATCAAACACGGATGAGCTATCCAAAATATATGACCGGATATTTAAGCAGTTGGTTTACATCGATGGCGAACAGAAACGCGCACTGCGAGATTTAATCAATAGGCAACGCGAGTCATTAAAGACAGTGGCAAGTGTCAGCCGTAGCCCAACGCGTTCAAACACAATCACACCGCGTGAAAACGTTCAGTACTACAGCCCAAGCCCCGTGCCGACGAGGCCAAACAATAGCTCGCCATTGAGCGATGCAGTCAATGGCAAACTCGATAAATTGCTAACCCTACTGACAGGCCAGCAATCCGGCAAACGAATAGTCTTGGAACTCAAATTACCCAGTGGTAACACCGCCGAGCTGTACACCACCATTCGAGATCAACTTTTAGAAGAGCTAGAACAATTGAGTAACGCCCAATGATAGTAATTAACGCCATAGAACTACCACACGCCGTGTGGACAGATGAGCACGATTATCAAGCCGTTGCTGAGCAAACGGAACTCGCCATTAACGGTGCGCCCCATATTGAAAAAACGCTGCTACCTGGTCGGCCTATCACAATTGAGAGCGTGCTGGAGACTGCGAATGCCTACATTGCACTATTTGACCATAGCCGAACCACGCTAACCGTGTTTGATATATCGATACGAGGCACGGTATACACCGTGGTTTGGGACCACAGTCAAAAGCCCTGCACTGGCAGCGCCGTTAGTTATTACTCGGATGCAGCACCTGATTTTTTTGAAAACATAACCTTACGACTAAAAACGGTGTAACCATGTTAAGAAGTCACCTTAAAATATTTAAGCCCCAGCGGCTTGGCAGCGCCCCCAATGCAGGCGGCCACCGCACCAACAACGCGGTGGTAAGCGGAAAGCTAAATGATGTATTTAGCTCAATCAGCGACGTCGACCATGCACGCAGCGCTTTTGATTTGGTCAAGCTTTACCCCGCTGTTGCAACGGATGACGCAACAAAATTATCTAAGGCTCATGTATTTATTGCCGACCAACCAGAAGATCCTTTGGTTCACACACTGCTGGTTGAGTCTCCAAATTTACGAGACGATTCACTGCTTGAAGATATGTTGGAACTTATGACTGCCAGCACGATCAAGTACCACGGGTTGAGTCATTTAGTTGCACCATATGAGCAAGGAGAGCTCACACTAAAGCTAAAAGAGGTTCATCGTTCTCTCGCGCCAACCGTTAAGCGTGTTGAAACCAAACAAGGTTTAAGACCTGCAACGGAAACTATTTATAAGTACAAGAAAGTCGAGAGCTTTGGCAATCTCAGGGAATACAATATCGACGTGCCTGACATTTTACAGAGTTACAACGCAAACCGCTTTTTGCAGTATCGCTTTTATCGAGGGAATAACAATGGGCCTGGTGATTATTACGACAAAATAACTTATACCGTAAATAATTCAACCCTATCAGGGACAACCGTTTCTGGTAGCCTGCCACCTGGGCATTTCGTGTTCGAGGGTGACTTTCTTTGGCTTTATTACTTGTCGAACCAAGACTTTCGTTTTCACTCATTCTCGGATGGCCCAGACCTGAATTTAGGTAGTACAGAAACCGTTGTACCAAAAACCGTTCGATTGAAAAAGCAAGGCTCGTCTCAGGTTATTACCGACGATGGTATAGGCCGCTTCATCCACTCCGGTTATGTCATTGCTCGCATTGACTATGACACAGGTGTAATAACTGAAATTGAACCCATTGATTACCAAGGGACGGTATCTGAAGAACTTGGTGCGCTAATTCAACGCAAACCACTCACATTGAGTGAACTACAATTTAGCTTGCCATCATCCAAGTTTTCCAGAAGTAGTATCTATATCCGCGCAAAGTCAGAAGCAGGTGTAGAGTTCAGTGCATCAAGCGATGACAATGGAAACATTACTGGCACCAATATCTCTGGTTCAGTGAACAGTACAGGAGTCGTTGAGCTTCAATTTACCGTGGATGTACTGCAAGACTCTATTAGCTACGACTATGACGAAGTCACCGAAATAAATGTGCCTAGCCCACCTGGTGGCATTGACCGCAGCAAACTACCGGAAGGCGGCTATGTGCCGATATTTCACGAGTTTAATCTTGTGTGCGTGCAAGAGCGTAACCGAACCCAACACCCTACGCTCAGCAATGGCCAAGAGCTAACCGTTACTGCTAATGCCAACTGGGTAGATATTGTTGATAATGATGGCCTATCGCTCTACAGCGCCAATCATGACAATTACAGCTATGACGAGGACACTGGCAAAGTCACAATCAAGCCAGGCATTGCCAACTTTTCTGGCCCGTTCATCATAACCACCGTCTTGAGTGAGTTGGTCTTAGTGGATGCAATCGACGGCGACACGCTCAAAATACTCTCACCACTGAAAAGACCATATAACGTTGGCGCAACGGTCTCAAGCACTTACGTACTTGGAGATCTACAAGCGCTAACAAAAGACGAGCGGACACTCTCAGCCTGGCAAAATAACTTTGGTGATTTTGGCTCTCCGGCATCGAGCGCAATCAACACCACACAATACCCAATTGAGCTAAGCAACCTAGGCACCATTGCCCAGCGCTGGGCCATTGTATTTACCAGCACTACTGCGTTTTATGTGGTGGGCGAGCATGTAGGCACCATTTATAACGGCGACATTACCAGCGACTGCACGCCCATTAATGCCAATGCAGGCTCACCATTTTTTGTTTTACGCAAAGAAGCTTTTGGCGCTGGATTGAATCCAGGCGAAGCGTTTTTGTTTGAAACCACCACAGCAAGCAAGCCAGTTATGCTGACGCGCTCGGTAAGCCCAGGACACACAGAAATTAAATATGATAAATCCACGCTTGGATTTAGAGGGAGTAAAGACTAATGCCAACACCAGTAACAGTATATAGATGGGATGACGAAGGTGCCCCACAAATCACAGAGCCGTACGGTACAGCCAACCAAATTAAAACGGTGTTAGATGCATGCTTAGTAAATGGGTATGGCTCTAAACAGCCGTTGGGTTGGTCAAAAGTATTTGATGACGCCAATGGTGTGGTTTATCAAAACGATACTTCAAAAGGCGGCAGCGGAGGCATGGTGCGGTTTTGGCCATATGCTGGTGATTGGGGGGCTCGGTTGAGTACTTCAAGTGGCATGCTATTTCAAGCAGCAAAATCATTTATAAACTCTGAGGTCTCACATCATTCGGGGTTTACACAGTCATTTTACCATCCTGTTTCATCTACGACGCAAACTAAAGCTTGGGTTGTCATAGGTACAGCAAGTGCATTTT
Source organism: Pseudoalteromonas galatheae (assembly GCF_005886105.2). Classification (NCBI taxonomy): domain Bacteria; kingdom Pseudomonadati; phylum Pseudomonadota; class Gammaproteobacteria; order Alteromonadales; family Pseudoalteromonadaceae; genus Pseudoalteromonas; species Pseudoalteromonas galatheae. The sequence continues at coordinate 1,110,398 of NZ_PNCO02000002.1, read as the reverse complement.
ATCTGATACTGGCTTGGGTGGATGAAACTGGGAGTAATAACAACCCTCGTTATAAAGTGTCAGCCTCAAATTACTATCAATGTGAGTTATTTGTCGGTGATTACACAAAAGAACTTGCAGCAGATGCAGGACAATTTATTGCTTTTCATAGCCCAGCGAGCAGTGACGAAACATCAAGTAATTGGGCAAGTTCTTTGGGTTCTATGGTCAGAGATATTGGTAGTACATCATCAACCACTGGAGTAAAAATTTTTGCCGCTGATAACTCAACCAGCTTCGATCTCTATTCACCCAGAGTTACTTTTGAGCGAAGCAATATACATATTGCAGATGATAGTGCTGAGATCTTAGGGATAGCTCCTATTCCTTTGATGAATGATGCATCTAAAAATATTCCAGCATTAATTGACCCGACAAAACCTACATTAAGAGGTTATATGCCAGGTTTAATTAATACTATGCGTGGACTAAACAAAGACTCATATTGGCCCCAGGAATTGACCATCGATGGACATAGGTACTTTCAATTGCATTCGGCAGATGCAAATTGTAGCCATGTTTGGATCAACATGGAGCAGTGGTGATGTTCCGATATAAAAAAATACAGCCTAACTATGTTCAAAATATCGGATTGCTAGAACTTGATTTAGATCCTAATGCGACCCGTGTATTAGTTCAGAACAGAAATACTCAAGAGATTATATGGCACGGTCGAGTGACCAGCATTACGGTTGTAACAATCACAACACCGCTTGATTACACAATAGATGCAACTCTCACAGTAACTATTTTTGATGATGGAAAGTTGGATTTGCCTCCTCAGTATAATGCAGAAATTATCGACCGGGTGCAAGCTGCGTTACCAGGAGTTGTTGAGTGATAACGGCCAGGTTTACGACGCCTGCAAATAACTATACCAGTCCGCTGGTTGTCAGGTTTGGCGGTGGCACGACTCAACCGATTGAAGACAAGGAGGTAGTGGCCTATTTTGATGTAGCTTACTCAAATAATGACAACTATGCCGTGCTGGTTGCATTGCAATACACCAACGCATTTTCACTAGACACAATTTATCAAATGAGCTGGGCGAACGCAGTTGCACTTCACAGAGAGACTTCCTTACTTTGGCATGCAAACCAAACTGCTATTGAGCAGCAAGTAAATACAGGTTGGAAAAGCAGTATGTCGGTTATCACAAAGGAAAGTGACTTTAGTTGGAGTAAAGGGCAGGCAAAGTACGTTGAAACAACTCAAGTTTGGCGCGAAGCATCACAACATGAAACCGCACTTTGCATCCATTACGGGCCGAGTGAACGCGCATATATTTGCTACCGAGTAAACCATCCTCGCAAAGGCAAGGTCATCGTGCGATTTAATAACGCGCTGAATGCCACCCCACAGATAGGCGTTGTTAAACTCAGAATGTCACAGTATGAAAAGGTTTGCTACTGGGGATTACCTGGTGGGCCAGTTCGCTCAGACGATGACATTCCCCCCATTGATTCCAAAATTCCAATAGAGCCACAGATACAGAGATATTACATCATGCAACCATCAATCAGCTGTAATCGACTAAGTGATGATTTAAAAATTCTAATCAACAATATCACCTGTACATGGCAGCGTGGCCAGTTTGCTGCAACGGGCAACATCAAGTTTTGCAGCAGAATTGATATGGAGCGTGCGATTGGCCAGCAGTTAAAGCTAGTCATTAATGGCTACGAGTTCATCATGATTTGCGAGCAACCCAGTACAAGCAATCGATTTGCAAATAATAGCTACAGCGCGTCGATTCGTTCTCGATTCGCAGAGCTTGCAGCACCGTATCAGCGGGAGCGTAATTACGTAAATACCGTAGACAAGACACTAGCAGGTATCATGACCGACATTTTAGATAACACAGGTTGGACGTTAGACAACCAAATGATTGATTACCCAATCCCTGAGGGGGCGTTTTCGTATCGAGGATTGACGCCAGCTGCTGCACTATTAAAAGTAGCCAGTAGCATTGGTGCTATTCTGGACATTAACGATACAACTAAAACTGTCTCGGTTGTGCCTGAGTGGCCAGTTAATCCGTGGAGTACGGAGCAAGCAACGCCAGATGTCATTCTCAATGATGCTCTAATACTAGAGCACAATACACGAGACACCATTCAGCCTGAGCACAACGTTATTTTTGTGAGAGGTGAGCAGCAAGGCGTTGCATGTAAAATCAAGCGCCAAGGCACTCCTGCAACTGATTATGCCCGCGACATTGTAGACAATCTAATTACTGATGTGCAGGCAGCACGCCAACGTGGTACGTGCGAACTTGCCAGAAGTGGTAACAAACGAACCGCAAACATTCGCACCAAGCTGAAGCAAGACCTGCCACCAATCAGACCAGGCATGTTATTAGGTGTAAGGTTCGAAGACGAGCTATACAAAGCAACCGTGGACTCACTGGCTATCTCTGCCAGTATCAATAACCAAGGCGCGATTATGGTAAATCAAACAATTCAGGCGGTACGCAATGTCTAACACACTAAACAGGCTCGGTTCAGTACTCTCCGGCACACAGCGCAGTATAGTAAAAGTGTTAACTGTGAATAATGATGGTACAACAACAGTAGAACACACAGATGGAACCACAAGCCGTGTTTTAGGTGATAGTATTGAGTCAGGTTCGGTCTACATTGAAAATGATCGCATCATAGGGCAAGCGCCAGACCTGCCGTTTAGTGAGGTAGTAATTTAGTGTCAGAGATCAAAGATAAGCTACCCAGAATCACTTATAGTGTGAATTTAATGTAATAAAACTAGCTAAATAGTTCGAGCACTACATTTATTATTTAATCATAAGGATAAGAACTCAAATGAAAATTAATGACGATCACCTTTACCATGGAGCCGCGTTGACTCAAATAGCTGAGCATGCACAATTTACTGCTATTAATGCGTTTAGAGATGGGAAAAAAGTTTCACGTAGCAGCTTTCTGATAAATAATGATATTGCTGTTTACTTCAAATACTCGACAAAACCAACTAAGGCATTTAAGGAGTACAGCTTCACATTCAACAAATCACATTTGAAAGAACTTAAGGAAATCGAGAGTAGAGCTAAAAAAGCTTTTGTTGCTCTTGTATGTGTGGAGGATCGGCAAATTTGTTTAATTTCAAGAACCGAGCTCACAGAGCTGATTGAAGAACGGCGTGAAGTAAAAGGAAGTAATGAAGATACATATACATTATTAGTAACTGTACCAAAAGGAAAAAGCTTGCGAGCATATATGAATGCACCTGGCCAGAAGAAGAAAAAGTTATCTGAGAAAATCATCTCAAGAAACTTATTCCCATCAAAGATATTCGAAGAATCAGAAACTGTTTAAAAATACGACATGAAGACTGATTGAAACCTGAATCATGAAAGTGTCTAGCTTACTAATAGACACTTTTAACTTGTTAAAACCTCTTTAAACATATTAAAAGTTGACTTTTCGCGGTTTTCGCACATTTTCTATTAAGTTTTCGCGCGCGGCATCAAACTAGGATGTTTTATTCTTTTTGCTTGAGAAGCCTAATAGCTCGGCGGGTAAACCACCTCCGACCATACTGCTCTATGCTGATGTGGTGGTAGGAGCGAGTTCACCTCGCGAGGTTTTATATCTCAAATCTCTATACCCAAAACAGCAAAAAACCCGTCACATTTGCTGCAACGGGTTTGACGTAACATGGATGTACTAATGTCGATTAGATCCATGGATGAATGCTGTTAATCGACCTTTAATAAGGCCCTAGCTCGCTACGAAGAAGGATGTTTTATTCTTTTTGTTTGGGAAGCCTAATAGCTCGGCGGGTAAACCACCTCCGACCATGCAGCTCAGTACTGATGCGGTGGTAGGAGCGAGTTCACCTCGCGATCTTTAATAAGGCCCTGGCTCGCTACGAACTAGGATGTTTTACTCTCTTTGTTTGGGGAGCCCAACAGCTCGGTGGGTAAACCACCTCCGACCACACTGGTCAGTGCTGATGCTGTGGTAGGAGCGAGTTTACCTCGCGAGGTTTTATATCTCAAATCTCTATGCCCCAAACAGCAAAAAACCCGTCGCATTGCTGCAACGGGTTTCTTTAATAAGGCCCTGACGATGTTCTACTTTCACATGGGAAGCCCACACTATCATCGACGCTGTTTTGTTTCACTTCTGAGTTCGGCATGGGGTCAGGTGGTTCCAAAACGCTATGGTCATCAGGAAATCTGGGTGCAAATGTCTAATGACATCGTGCCTCGCACGAGCATTCCATTTGCGCAAGGTGAACCGATTTCGCGATACCGCTGAGGTTGGTCACCTTGTTTAATTCTTAAATCTGGAAAAAGCTTATTAAATTCTTTTGTCTACTTCAGTCTATTAACTTCTGTCACTAAACCACTTTGGCGTTGTATGGTTAAGCCTCACGGGTAATTAGTACGAGTTAGCTTAATGCCTCACAGCACTTCCACATCTCGCCTATCAACGTTGTAGTCTTCAACGGCCCTTCAGTTGACTCTAAGTCAAAGTGAGAACTCATCTCGAGGCCTGCTTCCCGCTTAGATGCTTTCAGCGGTTATCAGTTCCGAACGTAGCTACCGGGCAATGCAATTGGCATCACAACCCGAACACCAGCGGTTCGTCCACTCCGGTCCTCTCGTACTAGGAGCAGCCCCTCTCAATTCTCAAACGCCCACGGCAGATAGGGACCGAACTGTCTCACGACGTTCTAAACCCAGCTCGCGTACCACTTTAAATGGCGAACAGCCATACCCTTGGGACCGACTTCAGCCCCAGGATGTGATGAGCCGACATCGAGGTGCCAAACACCGCCGTCGATATGAACTCTTGGGCGGTATCAGCCTGTTATCCCCGGAGTACCTTTTATCCGTTGAGCGATGGCCCTTCCATTCAGAACCACCGGATCACTATGACCTACTTTCGTACCTGCTCGACGTGTCTGTCTCGCAGTTAAGCTTGCTTCTACCATTACACTAACCGTACGATGTCCGACCGTACTTAGCAAACCTTCGTGCTCCTCCGTTACTCTTTGGGAGGAGACCGCCCCAGTCAAACTACCCACCAGGCACTGTCCTCAACCCCGGTTCAGGGGCCTAAGTTAGAACATCAACACTACAAGGGTGGTATTTCAAGGTCGGCTCCACAGAAACTAGCGTTCCTGCTTCAAAGCCTCCCACCTATCCTACACATGTAGGGTCAATGTTCAGTGCCAAGCTGTAGTAAAGGTTCACGGGGTCTTTCCGTCTAGCCGCGGGTACACAGCATCTTCACTGCGATTTCAATTTCACTGAGTCTCGGGTGGAGACAGCGTGGCCATGGTTACACCATTCGTGCAGGTCGGAACTTACCCGACAAGGAATTTCGCTACC